>CAIZMV010000343.1 GCA_903934195.1 uncultured Acidimicrobiaceae bacterium
CTGTTCTCCCGGCAAGACATAACCCAATTGGGCGCGAGCTGCATTGCGAATTCCCTCGGGGGTTTGCAGGGCATTGACTTCGGTCTGCAGTTGCTCATTTGCATCGGCAAGAGCGGCGAATTCTGAGTTCTTTTCAGCAATCGCCGAGCGTTGCGTCACGAAGTCCATTAACGGGAAGAAGAACAATGAGGTGCCACCTGCAACGACCACGGTTGCGAGAGCCAAGCGGGCAACCCAGCGGGTAATCGGGTTTCGTGCGATGCGCTGATCGAGAGGGGTGGGGCGTACGAGTGAACTTGTGACATCGCGCGTGCGTGATCGCAGGCGCGAGAGGGGGTTCAAGATACGTGGAGCCACGTCTCTATTGTGGCGTGTAACACGGGACCAACCGTGGCACACGAACAGATGTTCGTTACTTCAGGGGCGCAAGGGCACTGCGTCCGCGAAAGCGGGCTGTGTCGCCGAGCATTTCTTCGATGCGCAGAAGTTGGTTGTACTTTGCCACACGGTCGCTTCGTGCAGGTGCACCAGTTTTGATTTGGCCGCAATTGGTGGCAACAGCGAGATCAGCAATTGTTGAATCTTCGGTTTCTCCACTGCGATGGCTCATCACGCTTGTGTATGAATGGCGTGTTGCCAATTCAACTGTGTCGAGAGTTTCGCTGAGAGTTCCAATTTGGTTGACCTTGATAAGAACACTGTTTGCAACCGACTGATCGATGCCCATTTGTAGGCGACGTGTGTTTGTAACGAACAAGTCATCGCCTACTAATTGAATACGTGAACCGAGAGCAGCAGTCATCTGTGCCCAGCCGCTCCAGTCATTTTCTGCCATGCCGTCTTCAATGCTGACGATGGGGTAGCGATCAACAAGTGATGTCCACCACTCAACCATTTCTGGTGCGGACAAAACTTTGCCTTCACCCTTTAGGTGGTATGCGCCATCGCGGAACAATTCGCTCATTGCGGGGTCAAGTGCAATTGCAATGTCTTTACCTGGTGCGTAACCGGCCTTTTCAATTGCCTCTACAAGAATTGCAACTGCTGCTTCATTGCTTGACAAGTTTGGGGCAAACCCGCCCTCGTCGCCAACGGCTGTTGACAGACCGCGATCAGCAAGAACCTTTTTCAGAGTGTGGTAAGTCTCGACACCCCAACGAACTGCTTCGCGGAAACTTGGTGCACCAACTGGCATGATCATGAACTCTTGAAGGTCAACGTTGTTGTCTGCATGAGCGCCACCGTTGATGACATTCATCATCGGAACTGGCAGAACGTGTGCGTGTGGGCCACCGATTGCGCGGTACAACGGAAGTTCTAGTTCGCTAGCTGCGGCGTGGGCAACGGACAAACTGACTCCGAGCATTGCGTTTGCACCGAGGCGTGATTTGTTTTCTGTTCCGTCAAGTTCAATCAGTGCATTGTCGAGCGCACGCTGATTTGTGGCGTCCATACCAATTGCAACTTGAGCGATGAGGTTGTTGATATTTTCAACGGCGCGCAAAACGCCCTTACCTAAATAACGCGAACCGCCGTCTCGTAGCTCAACGGCTTCGTATTCACCTGTTGAAGCACCCGATGGAACAATGGCGCGACCAGTTGCGCCACTGTCAAGCACTACTTCTACTTCGACTGTTGGATTACCGCGAGAATCTAAAACTTCGCGGCCGACTACTTCGACGATTTCACTCATTCCTAGAACGCTAGTGAGTTGGGTGGGACTTGACCACTTCCCATAGTTCGTCTAGCTCAGAAGCGGACAAAGATGCCATTTCGAGACCCTGGCTGGCCGCTAACTGGGTGACGCCTTCAACCCGCGCACGAAACTTAAAGACCGCTGAGCGCAAAGCGCTCTCTGGGTCGATGTCGAGATGACGAGCCACATTGACAACAGCAAAAAAGAGATCGCCCACTTCCACCATGGTGGATTCTGGGTCACCGACACCAATGGCGTTATGCACCTCTTGCAGTTCCTCGGCAACCTTTTCTAACGGCCCATCTGAATCGGCCCAATCAAAACCCACGCGAGACGCACGTTGTTGCACTTTGGTGGCAAACGACAACGCAGGTGCAGCTTCAACGACGCCGTCGAAGGGGCCGGAACGTTCTGGCTTTTCCGCCTTCTTGATTGCTTCCCAATTGTTCTCGACATCTTCAGACGACGAGACAACAACATCAGAAAAAACATGAGGATGTCGCGACACCAATTTGTCATGAACTGTGCGCGCAACATCCGCCATTGTGAATCGGCCTTGCTCTTCAGCGATTGCGGCGTGGAATTCAACTTGGTACAACAGGTCACCGAGTTCTTCAATGAGGTCAACATCGGTTGACGGATCATTCTCATTCAGACGTGAGATTGCATCTACAACTTCGTATGTCTCTTCAATGAGGTAGCGCACTAAAGATTGATGCGTTTGTTCGGCATCCCATGGGCATTCTTTACGTAATGTGCGCGCCAGTTCGTGAAACTGTGCCAACTCGTGAGCCACTGGTGTACCTAAATGCGGAATGTACATAGAAGTGAGATGGTCTGCTTCAAGGGTTCTATCCATGTTGCTCCACGTTGTGTGGGCTATTTGTTCGTCAGGTAGGC
>CAIZMV010000344.1 GCA_903934195.1 uncultured Acidimicrobiaceae bacterium
CCATTTGGTTGTTTTCACGAGACACTTTTGCATCAGTGTCTACACCGTCAACCTGTACTGCAGTTTGACCCGCTTTAACCTTGGAAGCAGATGGTGGGCCGACAGTTGTTGTAGTCACAACTTGAGGAAGAGTTGTTGTGGTAACGACTGTTTTGGTTTTCACTGATGCAATGGATGTTGAAGTTGTTGTTGGAATAGGCAATCCACTAGCACCTAGCACTACGACAGTGGTCGTTGTCGTAGTTGGTGCAACCGTTGCTACCGATACTTGACCTTGGGCAACAGTCGTTACTGGGGCTTGAATCACAATCGACAATGTGGGTGCAGCTGTAGTCGTGGTGCTGGCAGCTGGTTTTGTTGTCGTAGTCGTCGTCGTTGTCGTAGTAGTAGTTGTAGTAGTAGCCCCACCTGTGAAGGTCAATGTTTCAGTTACTGACTCGACTAAATAAGTTGAGTCGGCTGCCTTAGTGACGGTGAGTGAACATGTTCCGGCAGTTTTCGCCGTGACAACACCAGATGTGAGCGTGCACGTCGCAGTGCCAGTTGTAACAGAAGAAGTGACTACGCCAGTTCCTGAACCACCAGTAGTGGCAACAGTGATTCCGGTAATTGCATCACCAGAGGTTGTAGTTATCGCAAGAGCTGTTTGTGTCTTTTTAGCAAATGTCACTGTTGTTGCATTTGACGAATCGGCCGAATAGACGCCGCTCGCAGCTTTTGTTGCTGTCACTATGCATGTGCCGGGTGACGTAGCCCTCAACTTCGTTCCACTAATGATTGAACAACCAGCAGTACCTACAGTTGTGACTGCATATGTAACAGCACCACTTCCAGAACCACCAGAAATATCAAGAGTGATATCAGTACCGTAAGTGCCGCTAGTGGAAGTAAGCACTACCGGTGTTTGCGTAGATGAAGAGTTCGTCGTAACAGAAGCCTGTGAACTTTCAGAAGAGTCGAGATAACTAGTGCCATCACCAATTGCTGTAACTGTGATCTTGTAAGCCGTGTTATCTGCAATCGACGCATATGTAGAAGAAGTAATCGTTGTTGATGTGCCCGATACCCCGGTTTTGGTGCCAAGCACAGAAGAACCAGCAGAGTTGTAGATCTTTACTGTGAATGAAGCAGCGTTGGCATTTGCAGCCCACGACACATTGATTGACTTCAGGGTTGACGCGGTTGCAGTAGCTGTGACCGAAGTTGGCGTTGCAAGAGCCGAAGCTGCCGCTGACACTGTCACAGCATTAGACGTCGTGTTTGTTGTTCCATCACCCAACTGTCCTTTTCGATTATCACCCCAACACTTAATTGTCGTGTCTGTCAATAGCGCACATGTATGCGAGTACCCAGCGGAAATCTGAGTGACCCCAGTGACACCACTTACTGCTGTTGTTGGAACACTCAAACTTGAGGATGCAACTCCCAATTGACCAAAGGCGTTCCATCCCCAACACCATGGCGTTCCGTCAGCTTTCACCGCGCATGTTGTGTGGTTGTTTGTCGATACGGAAAGTGCGCCATTGAATCCAGCGACAGTCACGGGAGATGTTCGGTCGGTCGTGTCACCAATACCTACTTGGCCATGATCGTTATAGCCCCAACATTTCAATGTCTGATCTGATGCAATGGCGCAAATGTGTTGACCTTTTGATTTGGAAACCAGAGTGATTCCATTCAGACCAGCGTTAGTCCTCAATAAGTCCATATATCCCCAACAAGTCATTGTTTCATTGGCCAGCAAAACACACGTGAAATAGGCCCCCGCCCGAATTTGTCTCGCGGTGGAAATTGCAGAACGCTCTCCTCCATTACCCAGCACCCCATACACATTCCATCCCCAACAGGCAACTGTTCCATCAGATTTCATTGCGCACGTATGGGCATAACCAGTTGACACTTGGGTGACCCCAGTCACGTTTGGCACTTGAACAGGGATGCTTCGATTTATTGTTGTGCCATCACCAAGTTGACCATGAACATTTGAACCCCAACACCACACCGTTGCATCTGATTTGAGCGCACATGCATGTTCCCAGGCCGTATCGACACTTTCGACGTCCGTGAGGCCGGAAACTTGTACGGGACGAGATCGATCAGTTGTCGTGCCGTCGCCTAATTGCCCAGAGCTATTGTCTCCCCAACACCACACCGTTTTATCTGTTTTCGTAGCACACGTGAAATAGCCTGATGTCTCCACTTTGGTGAAACCTGAAATTGGAGCAGCATCTGCACGTTGCGGGGACTGCACTGCGACAGGAAGCGCAATCACCATTAGCCCAATTATGAGGGCTGCCAGATTGCAACGCAGAAAGGTCATGATTCGAGTTGGAGCACCAATAGTCATATTGTGCATTGTATGCATAAATAGTGCATACAATGCATTTTAAGTGCACAATATGCACACCATAGGGCGATGAGGCCAAGTGGTCAGCTCTTGAACTTTGGCCCCAACCGTTACGATTGTCCTATGGCCCCGGCACCGAAGAAGAAGATTCCGCCAGTTCCGGCCCCAAAGAAGCCACGGCTCAGCCAGGCTGAGGCCACTGTTCGCATGCTGAATGCCACCAGCCAACTGCTCCTTGAGTATGTGCCCGGAGAAGTGACGGTTGTACGGATTTGTGAAAAGGCGGGCGTCCACACCGACTACGTAGTTCGCTACTTCGGCTCTCGCGAGGAACTTCTGTGCCAAGCCATCGAAGCTGCGTTTCTTGGTGTCTTCCTTAGAACCACGGGCGATGACTCATCTCGGCTCGCGGTGGTTCTTGAAGGCAAGGTCGATGTGATGGAACTAGCGCAAGCGCGCGTGCGAACGGTTGCGTACTTGTTGGGTTGCGGCGTTAGTCCTGAACGGTTTCAGTCAAGTCAAAAACTGGTTCTTGAATCTGTCTTTGCGCAATCGAATAACCCGAATGTGGGCGATCGAACCAGGATGAACCTCATACTTGCGGGAACACTGATTATTCAAGCAATGGGAGCATTCGACGAAGTGAATGACATGACTGAAC
>CAIZMV010000345.1 GCA_903934195.1 uncultured Acidimicrobiaceae bacterium
ACGCAATTGACATTCTTGATGCAGTGCGCGCAAGCGGACAGGTTGACGAAGCGCAGTTCGACCAAGTATTCGGCTCGATTTCATTCTTTGTAAACGCCGGAATTCGTTTTGTGGAAGAAGTGTGCAAGATGCGTGCCTTCACAGAACTGTGGGATCGCATTGGTCGCGAACGCTACGGAGTGAAAGATGCAAAGGCGCGTCGATTCCGTTACGGCGTTCAAGTGAACTCACTTGGACTTACTGAAGCACAGCCTGAGAACAACGTGCAGCGAATTGTGCTGGAAATGCTTGCTGTAACGCTTTCTAAGAATGCGCGTGCGCGCAGTGTGCAGTTGCCTGCATGGAACGAAGCACTCGGTTTGCCACGTCCGTGGGATCAGCAGTGGTCGCTACGTATGCAGCAAGTTCTTGCTTTTGAATCCGACCTTCTTGAATACGATGACATTTTCGATGGCTCCACAGTCATCGAAGGCCGTACGAAAGAACTGTGCAACGAAGCGTGGGATGAACTGCAAGATGTTTTGTCACTTGGTGGCGCGTTCAATGCGGTTGATGAGCTCAAGGGTCGCCTTGTTCGTTCAATGGCTGCTCGTACACGTCGAATTGAAAATGGCGAACAAACTGTTGTTGGCGTGAACTCATACGTTGAATCTGCCGAAAGCCCATTGGGTGGAACAGACAACATCATGATTGTTGACCCGGCCGTAGAAGCCGAAATGATCGCTGACGTAAACGCATGGCGCACTTCGCGTGATAACGCGCGCGTTGAAGCAGCACTTGCGCACCTACGTGCCGCTGCCGAAACAGACGAGAACATCATGGAAGCTTCCATTGAGTTGGCAATTGCTGGTGGCACCACCGGTGAATGGTCACAAGTGTTGCGTGATGTCTTCGGTGAATTCCGTGCACCAACTGGTGTTGCAGCAGCAGTTGGTCGCCGTACTAACGCTCTTGCAGCTGTTGCCGATTTTGTGCGCACCATTCCTGGTGGCCCACCACGTTTCCTTGTTGCAAAACCCGGACTCGATGGCCATTCAAGTGGCGCAGAACAAATTGCAGTTGCCGCGCGCGACGCAGGTATGGAAGTTGTGTACAGCGGTATTCGCCTTACGCCCGCCCAAATTGCAGCAAGCGCCCGTGACGAAGACCCCGATGTTGTGGGCCTTTCAATCTTGTCTGGCTCACACATGAAGTTGGTGCCCGATGTTGTTGCTCGCCTGCGTGCTGAAGGCTGCGATGCCCCAGTCATTGTCGGCGGCATCATCCCGGAGGAAGACCGTGCGTGGCTCACCAGCCACGGGGTCGCTGCCGTGTACACACCAAAAGACTTCGACATTGCACGAATCATGCAAGAAGTGGCCGAACTAGCCGCAGCACATCGTAATTAATTAGCCAAATAGGGAATCTCAGCGCTGAAGCGTTGGTTGACTATGGCTATGAGCATTTACGCAACATCTATTTCCACCCTCGACGGCCAGCCCAATGCATTGGCAAACGCTGCCGGCAAAGTCACATTGGTTGTCAACGTGGCAAGCAAGTGCGGACTCACTCCTCAATACGAACAGCTCGAAGCACTACAGAAGCAGTACGCAGCAAAGGGCTTCACTGTTGTTGGCGTTCCGTGCAATCAGTTCATGGGACAAGAGCCAGGAACATCAGAAGAAATTCAAACTTTCTGCAGCACCACATACGGAGTGACTTTCCCACTGACAGAGAAGATTGACGTCAACGGCGATGCGCGTCACGCGTTGTACTCCGCTCTTACACCTGTTGCAGATGCTGAAGGTGTTGACGGCGACATTCGCTGGAACTTCGAAAAGTTTCTTGTGAACCGTGATGGTGCAGTTGTTGCACGCTTTCACCCAAAGACATCACCTGATGCGCCCGAAGTAATTTCGGCCATCGAATCAGCGCTGTAGTAGCTACGCCTTTTCGGCGGCAACAAACGAGTCGAGAGCGGGACCGCTCTCGAGACTTGTAATCAATGCGTAACGCGGGAAGTCATGGTTGTGAACAACAACGTGCCACAGCCGCTGCGTGTCGACAACAAATCGAGAACCTTTACTTAACGGCACACGACGTTCTGTTGCTCGATCTGGCAAACCATCTGGGCCGTTATCCATAAGCAACATGTAACTGTCGGGGCTGTCGGTCAGTTCCACCCAAGTGCGAACTACCCAGCCTTCATTGTCCGGATTAAAGCGGTTGTTGTCATCACGGTGGATGCTGCGCAAAGCCTGTTCATGATTTTGTGGTTCCAATTTGATGATGCGCACGCGACCGAAGTTTGCGCCAATGGAATCAACGTATTTCTTCAGTGTTGGAGCAGATGATGCATTCGAAGTCCACAGTGCATCTTTGTCAGTTTTACCTTTGTC
>CAIZMV010000346.1 GCA_903934195.1 uncultured Acidimicrobiaceae bacterium
GATTGTGAACACGTCACGATTTTGCAGCGTTCACCGACATATTTTGTCCCGGGTCGAAATGTAAACGAACTTGCAGACACTCTTCGTCAACTTGAAGTAGATGAAGAGTGGATTCACGAAATTGTTCGCCGCAAGGTTTTGTTTGATGGTCAAGCTGTAACCGACATGGCATTCGAACATCCGGACATGGTGAAGGATGTGCTTCTCGAAGGAATCAGGACATTGTTGCCTGAGGGTTATGACATGAAGCATTTCACGCCGAAGTATCGCCCGTGGCAACAACGTATTGCGTTTGTGCCAGAAGGTGACTTGTTCGCTGGAATCAAATCCGGCAAAGCATCAATGGTGACAGACGAAATTGAGACCTTTACTGCAACTGGTGTGCGAACGAAAGATGGCACCGTCATTGATGCTGACATCATCGTCACAGCTACTGGTTTCCACCTCAGCGTTCTTGGCGATATTCCGTTTGATCTTGATGGTAAGCCTCTTAATTGGGCAGACACAGTGACGTATCGCGGAATGATGTTTACGGGTGTACCGAACCTTGCGTGGGTTTTTGGTTACTTCCGCGCCAGTTGGACTTTGCGTGTTGACATTATGGGTGACTTCATTACTCGTTTGTTGAAACACATGGATACAAAGGGAGTACGTAGTGTTACTCCACAATTGCGCCCAGAAGACGCTGACATGCCTATTGGTGCGTGGATGGATCCGGATAACTTCAATCCGAACTATCTGATGCGTAGTCAGCACCTCATGCCAAAGTCTGGTGACAAGCAAGAGTGGAAGCATGACCAGAATTATTCGTTAGAGAAGAACATTCTGCCAACCGTCAACCTTGATGATGGTTGTCTCGTTTACGAGTGATTCCCCAACGGGGTGCCTCGTAGCGCTCTATTCTGTTGTAATGCCTGAACAACTCGTACCAACTGATCAAGTCGTAGTTTCATACATAGCTCTGCGTGCTCGGGTCATTGACCTCTTGCGGTCAACACCTGAATCGTCTGGCAACATGGTGGTCCCGTCTACACCTGAATGGACCATTCGGCAATTGGCTGCTCATATTGTGGGAGTGCCTGAAGATGTATTGGCTGGCCGAATGCAAGGAGTTGCCAGTGATGCATGGACTCAGGCACAAGTAGAACTGTACGGCAACCTCACATTGTCAGAGTTGGCTGATCTGTACGAAGCCAGCGCGCCGAAGATCGATGCCATCATTCACAATTTTCCGCAGCCCATCATTTCGCAATTTGTAATGGATGCAGTGACGCATGAACAAGACATGCGCAGTGCGCTTGGTGTGCCCGGAGGGCGAGATAGCAAAGCTGTAGAAGTGGGTGTCGGCTTTTTTCTGAACCTGATTGAAGTCAGCGATCCGCCATTGTTCAATGAATTGACAAGCACCTCAGTTAGTCAATGGGATATCTTGCGTTCGTTAACAGGGCGGCGCACAGTAGAACAGATGAACTCAATCGGTCTTAATGGGGAAGCGATTGCGCTTCATTTTCCGGGTTCACCGTTCTCGCTTCCAAAAGAAGCAGTGGAGTAATTACTTTCCTGCGTGTGCAGGGCAGATGCCTATCTTTTTGTAATGGCACCAATCACACAGATTTGTGACATTGCAGTGGAATTCACCAGTGGCACATGATGCTTCAATGTTCTCGCGAGTTTCCACAATGACACCGCGAGCAATGTTGAGTTTTACGGGAGTCACCGTGAGGTCATGCTTGGCTTTTTGCGTGAGGTACAGAAGTTCCACTCGAGACGTGGCTTCCTGGTCTGATTCTTCAAGCATGAGTGCGTAGGCAAGCAATTGGAAGAACTTGTCGTCTTCCGATTTGAACCTAGGGTTTGGAATTTTTCCTGTTTTGTAATCAGAGATCACGACACTGCCGTCGTCGGCAAAGATGAAGCGGTCGATGTAGCCCTTCATGGCAACACCATCAATATTTGCAAATACTTCATGTTCCATGCCGTCGAGTTCAGTTTCGGCTGGGTCTTCCAGTGCCCACAGGTTTGTCATGGATTCAAAAGCTGCTCGCTTGAAATCTGTCAGTGATCCTGGTTTCTCTTCCAGTGCCTCAACCTTGGTTGCCCATTCATGATTTGTCCAACGATCAGCTGCGATTGATTTCAACGTTTCGAGCGTGCGGTTTTCTGCATCTTCTTTATAGAGATATTCGAGTACCTCATGAACGAAGGAACCGAGATACAGGTGCCATGCCGGTGGTTCTTTGATTTTGTCGATGTA
>CAIZMV010000347.1 GCA_903934195.1 uncultured Acidimicrobiaceae bacterium
GCGAAGAACTCCTGAGCCAAGCCATAGAAGCGGCCTTTCTTGGCGTATTCCTTAGAACCACGGGCGATGACTCATCTCGGCTCGCGGTGGTTCTTGAAGGCAAAGTCGATGTGATGGAACTTGCGCAAGCACGAGTGCGAACGATTGCGTACTTGTTGGGTTGCGGCGTTAGTCCTGAACGGTTTCAGTCAAGTCAAAAACTGGTTCTTGAATCTGTCTTTGCGCAATCGAATAACCCCAACGTGGGCGATCGAACAAGGATGAACCTCATACTTGCGGGAACACTGATTATTCAAGCAATGGGAGCATTCGACGAAGTGAATGACATGACTGAACAGCAGAAACAAGACATGCTCGGTTACATCGGTTACATGAGCCAGACCAGCGAAACAGTTCAGGATGCTTTGGGCTGGGATAAACCCGCACCGAAGAAAAAAGCTAAGAAGTAGTTAGTCGAAACCGACAAATGATGCCATTGCATCATTTGGTGCGCGACGCGAACGTACGTCGTTTGCTACGAACTCTTCATCAGGAAAGCCCATTGCGACACAAGTCATGATGACTTGGTCTTCAGGAATGTTGGCGTGTTCGCGAACAACCTGTGACTGCATGATGCCTTGACCGTTGATGACGGAACCAAGACCTTTAGACCATGCTGCAAGAACAAGGCCATACGTTGCTGCACCACAATCGAAGTGTGCGATGGTGTCATGTTCAAGTGCCTTATCAAGTGTGATCACGATTGACACTGGCGCATCAAACTGACGGAAGCCGCGCATCACCCAATCTTGGCGGCGAGCTTTGTCATCGCGTTCAATTCCCATTGCTTCGAAAAGTTGAATTGCGATCTCAACTTGACGATCGCGGTGAGGACCTTCATAGCCGTGGTTCATTTTGATTTCACGATCAACTTTTGAACCAGACATCATGCGCTCGGTGTTTCCTTTGCGAATGTGCTCGAGCGGTTCACCAGTTACGACGTGGTAATGCCACGGCTGAGTGTTCATTGATGAAGGGGCGCGCTTGGCAAGTTCAATGACTTCTTCAAGAAGTTCACGAGGAACCGGCTGCTTCTTGTAGCCACGGATACTGCGGCGCTCATGCACCACTGTTTCGAAATCTGTTGGGGAGTTTTGATTATCAGCCATGAGTATTCCTTTTCTCAATTGAAACGCTAGGGCGTCTGTGGGGTCGACGCGTCATCGAGTCATAATCCACTGCATTATTTCGGCTGAATCAGCCGTGGCCAGGAATGTTCTTCCATGGGCCACCGTCAGAGCGTGGCTCTTTCGGAAGACCGAGAACTTGCTCGCCCACAATTCCGCGCTGTACTTGGCTGGTACCTGCGTAAATGGTTCCGGCACGAGCATTCATGAACACACCAGCCCAGTTTGCGCTGTCGTTTGGTGATCCAGGAGAGTCGGTAGTGAAAGCAGTGTGAGGTGTCTGTCCAAATGGAACCAGAGCATCTGCGCCAAGAATGTCGACAGCAAGTTCTGTTACTTCCTTGTGGTATTCGCTCCACCACAATTTGCCAATTGACGCTTCTGGGCCTGGCTGACTGCCATTCATAAAAGCAGTCAAGGTTCGGTAACCGAGAAAGCGCATAATTTCTACTTTGATATGCGCTTGCGCTAAGCGTTGGCGAATATGCGGATTAGTTGTCACGCCTTTTTCCCGCGCAAGAGAATTAAGTTTGTCAAGCTCGCCACGGAATGAGATACCGGAAACAACGGCACCAGCACCGCGCTCGTTACCGAGAAGCGTCATTGCGACCATCCAACCACCGTTGATTTCACCAACAACGTTTTCTTTCGGACAACGTGCATCTGTAAAGAACACTTCGTTGAATTCAGAATCGCCTGACATCATCTTGATGGGGCGTACTTCCACACCTTTTTGGCGCATGTCAACAAGGAGGAACGTGATACCGCGATGCTTCACATCATCTGGTGATGTACGAGCAAGAACGAAAATATGGTTTGCAAGGTGACCAGCTGATGTCCAGATTTTCTGACCATTGATGACCCACTCATCGCCGTCAAGAACTGCGCGGCATCCCAAGTTTCCAAGGTCAGAACCGGACGACGGCTCGCTGTATCCCTGACACCAACGATCTTCACCAGATAAAACACGAGCCA
>CAIZMV010000348.1 GCA_903934195.1 uncultured Acidimicrobiaceae bacterium
CGTGCCAATTTTGTACGGCAGTAATCGATAATTGCATCTTCATCAAGATGCACACCGTTACGAGTAACAACATATGCGCGCACAGCTTCACCAGTATGCGGATGCGGTGTTCCCACTACGACCACTTCAGCAATATCAGGATGTACGGCGAGAACGCCTTCTACTTCAGCTGGGAAAACATTGAAGCCTGACACGATGATGAGGTCTTTCAATCGGTCAACCATGTACAAATGTCCGTCTTCGTCGACAACAGCAATGTCGCCAGTACGCAACCAACCATCACGCGTTAATACTCGTGCTGTTGCTTCAGGATCATCGAGATACCCAGCGAAGATGTTTTCACCACGAATCCATATTTCTCCGCTGTCTCCAACAAGAACGTCATCACCGTTTTCATCAACTAAACGAAGTTCAATTCCGGGAACAGTTCGACCAATAGAACCAGGTATCCATGCAAGACCAATTGATGTAGTCACTACGGGTGCAGCTTCAGTAAGTCCGTACCCTTCATGAACCTGAAGTCCGAAACGAGCGCTAATTGATTGACTGATTTGTTCTGGCAATTTCGCAGCACCAGATAATGCAATGCGCACTCCGGCGAACCCGTTTGGTGTTGGGTGATCAAGTTGCGCTAACGCCATCCACATACTTGGAGCACCTGGTATCACAGTGACTTTACGTTCCGCGATTGTCTCCATCGCCGACACCGGATCAAACCGTTGCACCAACACCACACAACCTCCGCCAGCAAAAGTCGTGCCGAGGACAACGTTGAGACCAAAAATATGAAACAACGGCAAAACACCAAACGTGACATCGTCAGGCCCAATGTGTTCGGCAACATTTGCCTGACGAATATTGGTAAGCAAATTATTGTGCGTCAACACTGCGGCTTTAGGTGAACCGGCAGTACCACTAGTGAACATGTATGCGGCAGGGTGTGAAGCTTCAACTTCAATGATGTCGGCCGGCGGCCCAGACAACATGTCATCAATTGTGAGAGCCCCTGGAATGGAATGTCCTTCAGTACTAACAACAATGCGCACCGCAGACGATGTAACCGCCGGAATTTGTTCCCATGCTGCAGCTGCAGAGGGTTCTATAACAACAACAGTCGGTTTAATGACGAGAAGCTCGCCTTCAATTTCCGGCGCAGGGCTAGTGGGATTCAGTGGCGCGATGATTGCGCCAATGCCGATAGCTGCAAAATATGAAACAACGAAATAACGACTATTGCCACATAACAGTGCAACAACATCGCCCTTGCCAACATTTTCTCGTAGTAGCGCACCGCGCATACTGGCGATTTGTTGACGCAATGTTCCGTAGGTAGTGCTGCGACCGCGACTTACTAAGGCAGTAGATGAATCGGGGTGTGCATCGAGAATATGAGCAAGATTCATATTGTTGTGATCCTTATTTCATCATCAAAAGACTGATTATGCCCGATGCCATGATGACCCCAATAAGGAGGGCGACGGTCAATGTTGTTGCAGGGCGCACGCCGTTACCTTACTTCGCTGGCCGGATGGAGACTGCAGACGTGGCTCCATCTGCTTGCCCCGCATAGATATAGACACCGTCACCGGCACCGATTCGCAGCACTTCGCCAGCAGACCCTCTGTCGACAGCTAAGGCCACCATGCCGTATGAATCCGTGACAGCACCGATTGCCCCACCATCAATGTCAGCGAAATGAGATGTCATCCGTGCACTACGCACGTCTTCGCCAATAACTAAACGCAGCACAGGGCCTAGATGCACCAAGTCCTCTGGTCCGATGTTCAGTTGGCAGTTGCCGTACACATCAA
>CAIZMV010000349.1 GCA_903934195.1 uncultured Acidimicrobiaceae bacterium
CCATTATGTGTCAGACAGGGTCTTATGCTGAGCCAATGCCGAAAGACAACGTGTCAGAAGCCGTGATTGCTACTCCTCGCCTTGAACTGCATCACATTTGCGTTGATGACCTGATGTCTTTGTTTGATTCCCCTGAGGACGTTTCTATATATGTGGGTAAGTCATACACCAATCCCCATCGCATCCTGATGGACGGGAGTGGCCCTTTACGGTGGCGCGTTCCGCAAGTGAAAGCAGACCCATCAGTCAATAAATGGTTTATTCGTTGGATGGTGGAAAAGGAAACTCGAGAGATCATAGGAAGCACCTCGTTTCACGGCCCACCCGATGAGCAAGGCATGATGGAAATTGGTCTTGGTGTTCACATCGATTTTCAACGGCGTGGTTATGCGACTGAAGCTTTGACCGCAATGTGGTCGTGGGTCATTGGTCAACCAGGCGTTGAATTGCTGCGGTACACCGTTGACCCAAACAACGAAGCGTCTGTAGCAGTAATTAAAAAGTTCGGCTTTGAGAGATTGGGGCAACAAATAGACCCGGAGGATGGCCCAGAAGATATCTACGAAATGTCGGCCAACGAATTTCGTCGGCGATTCAACTAACGCCCTGGTGGGCTATGAATCACCGTGACTGAATGAGTGGTGGTGCCTGCATGGCGGTGAACTGCAAGTTCTCTGTATTCAGCAGAATTCCACCAGGCATTCAAAGCCTCTTCTGAGTCAAACTCAAGCACCACTGTGCGGCCCTGTTCGTAAGCGCCTTCAAGAACTGTGGGTGCATCGTCGTAGGTGAGAAAGCGTCCGCCGTGTGACCGCAAAATAGGGAAGAACCCTTTTTCGTAGATGCGGTATTCGTCCGGGTTGGTCACTGTGAAGTGAGCGATAAAGCGAACGGTGGAATCAGTTGTCATATGGAGCGGGTGACGGGAATCGAACCCGCATAATCAGCTTGGAAGGCTGAGATTCTAGCCATTGAACTACACCCGCGTATGGTGAGCCTTCATCATACAGACGGACTTATTCCTGTCCACCTCTTGCGCGGCGGGCTCGAACGATGAGAGCAATAAGACCGAGGCCGACAAGAACCACCACCCCGTATTGGAGATAATCGCCCCATTTGCCGGCCTTTTCCCACTGATCACCGAGAGCCCATCCGAATGCCATCCAGATCATGTTCCAGATGAGTGAACCAGCAGCAGTTAAGAGAGTGAATTTGCCAAGTGGCATTCGGTCACCACCTGCAGGAATGGAAACCACCGAGCGAACTACCGGAATGAGTCGACCGAATAACACCACGTAGTTTCCGTATCGCTCAAACCACACAAAACCTTTATGAACATCAGACTTTTTCAGACCAACGAAGCGACCAATGCTTGAGAGGAATCGTTCCATTCGTTCATCGTCTAACAACCGACCAACTCCGTACAGGAAATAGGCGCCAACAACGGATCCGATTGTTGCTGCAATGACACCGCTGACGTAGTCGAATCGGCCTTCGCTGACATTGAATCCGGCGAGAAGAAGGATGAGTTCAGAGGGGATGGGCGGAAACACATTCTCGAGTGCAACGAGTAATGCGACTCCGATCAATCCGATGGAGTCAATAATGTCTGTTGCCCAATTAATCACAAGGCAATACTAGGTGTCGCGAGCTAGTCATCGAACCACAAGCGCGTATTGGGTGTTTTTGTAAGAAGTGCAGGGGACCTAATGTGGTCTCATGGAAAAGAAGCCGCAAAAGAGAAGTGATGGCTTACGCACCATTAGCAAGATTGTGGAATTTGCTGCCAAGGAACTTGATGAAGTGGGCGCTGTTCAATTCAATCTTGATCGCGTGATTGAAAAATCTGGGGTGTCTCGCGGGTCGATTTACCATCACTTTGGCGATCGCGATGGCCTCATCGTTGCAGTGGAAGTTTCCGAAATTGTTCAGATTCTGACGTCAGGCAATGAACGGATACGCCGACTCTTTACTGAGGCTGCCAGCGGGGAAGAGATCATTCAGGGAATTGAATCTGCGCTGCGGGCTGGGAACCAGGGTCGTGGTCCGAACTATCGGCGTCGGCGCATTGCCAGCCTTGCAACGGCTCAACATAGCCCAGCCATTGCGCAGGCTTTAGCTGAAGTTCAGGTCTCAGAGACTTCCTATTTCGAGGAAACCCTACGAATGGGGGCAGACAAGGGGTTCATTCAGCCGCGTGAACCTCTTGTCGGAACTGCAGATGTGATTCAGTCGCTCCTTGTGGGGCGCATTCTTGTGGACATTCTGAACGACGATGAGCGTGAC
Organism: uncultured Acidimicrobiaceae bacterium; assembly: GCA_903934195.1. GTDB lineage: Bacteria > Actinomycetota > Acidimicrobiia > Acidimicrobiales > Ilumatobacteraceae > UBA2093. The sequence goes on from CAIZMV010000349.1 coordinate 2,287, forward strand.
GAGACTTGGGTCCTTGCAGCTACTGAAGTATTTCGGGCCCTACTGCGGCCTCAATAAGTCATCTACCGAGGGCGTTCGCCGTAGTCCTGCCATGGGGCATCACGTTCGCGAATAACTTCACGAAAGCCCTTCTCGCTAAAGCCTTCAACCCATTGTTGCGCTTCTTCTGTATGGCGGGTGATGCCATCAAAGAATGTTCCTAGCAACTGCGATGTACGTAATCCCATGTTTTCAAATGCTTGGTTAATGAGCAGTTTGTTGAGCGCAAGTTGGTTAGCCGGGATATGACGAAAGCGTCGTGCTTCTTCTTCGATGAATGCACCAAGTTCATCTGGCGGGCACACATGCGAAACGAGTCCAATGCGATACGCAGTGTCTGCATCAATTGCACGACCAGTGAGAATGAATTGTTTGGCATGTTCTAGCCCAAGGCGATACACCCACATCATGGTTGTCGGTGTTCCATATATGCGGCTCGGTGCATAACCAATGTGTGCGTCTGACGCCATGTACAGCAAGTCACAACACATCACAAGATCTGTTGCGCCTCCAATGGCCCATCCTTTGACTTCGCCAAGAACTGGTTTCGGGCATTCCCAAATTTTCATGAAACGTTTCACGTTGTTTCCCATGAACTGCCAGTCACGTACTGGGTCCCAAGCGCCTTCACGTGGCTCTGGTCCTTTAGCTCCGTATGGAGTTGACCATTTACGTTGTTCGTCAGCGTCTGAACCTGACGGGCTTGCGGCTAAGTCATAGCCAGCAGTGAACGTGTCGCCTTCACCACGAAGAACGATTGCACACACATCAGGTGACTTTGTTGCGCGGTCTATTCCGTCGGCGATTCCTTGAATGACTGCATCGGTCAGCGTATTTTTCTTGTGCGGACGATTGATTGAGATGATCGCAATGTCATCGCGTTCCACATAAAGCAC
>CAIZMV010000350.1 GCA_903934195.1 uncultured Acidimicrobiaceae bacterium
ACGGGACGACTCCTGTACCGAGCGAACCTGAACTACGAGATGGTGGAGGTGGTGGTGAAGAAAATGGATCAGACATAGATGTCTCCTTGTTCGTACCCCAAAGAATGGAGCGTGTTACTTAAACACTAGGTCACCACCGCATAGCGTCAGAGCCGAACAAGGTAGGAACCAACATGAAATTCGCACGCACCCCCGACGATCGATTTATCAATCTTCCTGATTGGCCATATGAACCCGTTTATACGGACATCTCTGCAGGTGATGGAACATCAGACACACTGCGCGTTGCTCATTACGACGGCGGGCCAAAAGACGCCAAAACAACTGTGTTACTTATGCACGGCGAACCCAGTTGGTCATTCTTGTATCGCAAGATGATGGCGTTACACATTACTGCTGGACATCGCGTCATTGCACCAGACCTCATTGGTTTTGGTCGTAGCGATAAGCCCTTGGACACCAGTGAATACACATACGAGCGTCACATTGCGTGGATGAACGAATGGTTGAACAAGAACGATTTCCGTGGAATGACATTTGTGGGCCAAGACTGGGGTGGCCTTGTTGGGCTGCGCGTCGTCACTGCAAACGTTGACCGATTTGATCGCATCTGTATTGCAAACACCGGATTGCCGACATACGGCCGCGAACCAACTCAAGCATTTCGCGATTGGCAAAAGTTTTCAAAAGAAGTTCCCGTGTTTGAGGTGGGAAAAATGGTCAGAAACGGGTCGCTAACAAAATTGTCACCAGAAGTGATTGCTGCATACGACGCACCATTTCCTGATGAGTCATACAAAGCTGCCGCGCGAATCTTTCCTTCGCTGTACCCAGATGGAGAAGACCACCCATCGAATATTGCGAACAAGATCGCATGGGACGTTTTGCGGTCGTGGAAGAAACCATTCCTTACTTCCTTCAGCGATAGCGACCCCATCACGAGCGGCAGCGACAGGTACTTTCAAAAAGAGGTTCCTGGCGCGGCTGGCCAAGCACACACCACCATTGTTGGTGGCGGCCACTTCCTTCAGGAAGACAAAGGTGAAGAGTTCGCTGCCATTGTGAACGCGTTCATCGCTGCCAACCCCACATAACGCCACACTTTCCATACACAGCAACGATTTAGACCACGTAACCGAGGTGCGGTGGCTCAGGTCGCCTAGCCTGATTACATGTCTGAACCCCGCACCATTGCCCCTGCCGAAGGAAAGCTCGGTGTTCTCACCGTTGGCCTCGGCGCAGTTGCCTCCACTCTTATTGCAGGCGTCGAGCTCACAAAGCGCGGCCAAGGATCACCCATCGGGTCAATGACCCAAATGGGAACCATCCGTCTCGGCAAGCGCACCGAAAAGCGCACACCAATCGTGAAGGACTTTGTTCCTCTCGCAAAGCTCGATGACATCGTGTGGGGTGCGTGGGACGTATTCCCAGATGACGCTTATGTTGCTGCATCACGTGCCGGCGTTCTTGAACAGGGCAAGCACATCGAAGCGATCTCTGATGTACTGCGCGAGATTCGACCAATGAAGGCAGCGTTCATTCGTAAATATGCACGCAACCTTGATGGTGAACACGTCATGGATACTCCGAGCCGTCGTGAAATGCTCAACACCATTCGTGCAGACATCAACCGTTTCCGTGACGAAAAGAAGATCGATCGTTTGGTCATGATCTGGTGTGCAAGTACTGAGATCTACATCGAGCCAGGGCCACAGCACGCAACAGTTGAAGCATTTGAAAAGGCAATTGATGCCAACGACGAAATGATTGCACCGTCAATGCTGTACGCATACGCAGCAATCCTTGAAAAGGTTCCTTTTGCTAATGGTTCGCCAAACCTTGCTGTTGACATGCCATTCCTTCGCCAGCTTGCAACCGATACAAACGTTGCGATTTCTGGAAAAGACTTCAAAACTGGTCAGACATTGATGAAAACAGTTTTGGCTCCAATGTTGAAGGCTCGTCAGCTTGGTCTTGCCGGTTGGTACAGCACAAACATTCTTGGTAACCGTGACGGTGAAGTTCTTGATGCTCCTGAAAACTTCAAGACAAAAGAAGAATCAAAGCTTGGTGTGTTGGAAGACATTCTTGACCCAGCAAACAATCAAGAGCTCTACGGCAATGTGTTCCACAAAGTCAGCATCAACTACTACCCACCACGTGGTGACAACAAAGAGGGTTGGGACAACATCGACATCTTTGGTTGGATGGGTTATCCCATGCAGATCAAGGTGGACTTCTTGTGCCGCGACTCGATCCTTGCTGCTCCCCTTGCACTTGACCTCATCTTGTTCTCAGACCTCGCACAACGTGCAGGTCTTGGCGGCATCCAGGAATGGTTGTCGTTCTATTACAAGAGCCCACAGGTTGCACCTGGACTTCATGCCGAACACGACTTGTTTGTACAGCTTGAAAAACTGCACAACACGTTGCGTTGGCTAATGAACGAAGACCAGATCACGCACCTTGGTCGTGAGTATTACGACGACGTTGATTAATCAACCATGAGTCGCACTGCGCTTCGGGCATTTGCATTTGACGCATTATGTAT
>CAIZMV010000351.1 GCA_903934195.1 uncultured Acidimicrobiaceae bacterium
CAGCGCTTCACCGGAAGCATCTGTGGTGTGCCACGACGGGTCGGCTGCGCCACCCGTAATCAACAAACCGGCTGCACCAGTGATTTCCCACAACACAGCAGGGCGTGGCCCATGCCAACGCACCGCAAATGAAATTGTGCGATATGGGTCAGCCGTGATGCCGTGAGCTTCAAAGGCTGAACCCCACCAGGTTTCCGGAATGCCATGAGGAAGCAACACGCATTGCCCACCACTAGGTGACGCTTGCGCCAACAATGATTCAGCCCATGCGATTGCACCTAGCCCGGCAGGAATTTCAATAGGAAGTTCTTGCACGTTGCGATCAGCCATACGTAACCATGTGCTGCCAATGTCGTTCGCTGCAACGTCGTCTTCCAACAACACGCATGCTCGCGCAGCAGTCGCCATGAGATGCGGCGTATCCCACTGCAACACTTTGGCACGCTTTTCTGCTTTCACACGGCGCTGAACTGCTTCCACTACATCAACGATGGAATCACGATGTGTCTCAGCAAGACGAACCAATTCGATTGACGCATCTTCTGTTACGCCAACACCTAACAACAGGTCACTTCGTACTCGGGCAATACCCGCGACTACTGAATGGTCTGGCATGGTGATGCGCGACGCGAGATCACACGCTGTTTCCCAGCCGCGAACTACTTGCTGATGATCCGGAACATCATCAGGCAATGGCCCAGATGACGGATTGACATGCGCCAACGCAATACGTGCAGTGCTCTTGTGCCCAAGAGGAATCACCATGGAACCTGCTGGCAAATCAATGCCTGCTGGCGGATTATCAATTGGTTTACGTGTAGTCAATACATCGGAACGAGTGACAGCGATAGCGACAGGAAGTGTTGACTCGTTTTCAAATTCAATGACAGTCATTCCGCCACGATCTGCCACGCAATACATACGTTGAACAATGTCGCCATTGCCAACACGAATTCGTGTTTCGCATACGGGGAATCCGGCGTACCACTTCTGTCGAAGAGTTGGTTCAGATGCTGGTGAATACCAACGGTCATCGCCGGCAACATGCCATGCAAGTTCCGGGCCTCTATCGTCTGGAATCAGAGTGCCGTGTTCGGAAACTGTGCCACGCCAGGTGCCACCGCGGTTACCAATAACGCGACTCATAGTTGGGCTTCCGGACGCGAGCGACGAGACATCAATGCAAGTAAACCTTCAGATGCGGATAATCCGTTGTGACACACGGCAACTACCTGCTCGGTAATCGGCATATCTACCCCATACTGCTGAGCAAGTTCAAGAACGATTGCGGAACTACGCACACCTTCGGCGACCATTGTGGTGGAACCAAGAATGTCTGCCAGAGCTTCGCCGGCGCCGAGACGTATTCCGACCGATGTGTTTCGACTGCTCTGCGACGAACACGTAGCAATGAGGTCTCCCATGCCGGCAAGACCTGCAAGCGACACAGGGTCGCCACCAAGTGCAACCGCGAGACGTGTCATTTCAGCAAGTCCGCGCGTCAGTAGAGATGCACGTGTGTTGTCACCGAATCCCATTCCCTTTGCCATACCTGCAGCGATAGCAATGACGTTTTTTACAACACCAGCAATTTCACAGCCCACCACATCAGGGTTCGTGTACACGCGAAATGTTGGCGTAGAGAACAACTCTTGTAACGCTGTTGCGATTACTGCATCATCAATGGCAACAACACTGGCAGCTGGCTGGCCAACTGAAATTTCAGATGCAAGGTTCGGACCAGTCAAAACCGCAACAGGATGACCTGGCATTACTTCGTTCGCAACTTGCGACATGCGCAACATTGAGCCAGCCTCAAGTCCTTTTGACAAACTGACAATAGGCACCCACGGACGAATGTGTGATTTTGCATCGTCAAGCACTTGGCGAAAACCTTGTGATGGAACTGCCATCACCACAACGTCAGCCGTGCTGACTGCATCGCTTAACGACGACGTTGCCCGAAGCTGTGGCGATAGCGCGACACCACCGATGTAATCAGGGTTCACGTGATTGGTGTTGATGCTCTCTACAACTGCTTCTCGGCGAGCCCACAGAACCGTCGGGGTGTTAGCTGCAGCCAAAGACGCAACCGTGGTGCCCCAAGAACCGGCACCCACTACCGCCATACGAATCTCTGCCATTTCTCTAGCGTAGGTCACAAGGCCAACAGGGTTCGTAGGCTGACAAGGTGCGCCTTGCCGTTGTGATCCCCGTGAAGTCATTCACCCTTGCCAAAGGGCGACTTGCCGACACTTTGACTGCTTCGCAACGCTCTGCGCTTGCCCAATCATGTGCTGAGAC
>CAIZMV010000352.1 GCA_903934195.1 uncultured Acidimicrobiaceae bacterium
CCACACTTCAACAATTGATTCTGGTTTGAATCCACCAAGACTGATCTTGATGACATCGCCAACATCCAAATGAACAACGCCGTTGCTATCAAGTGCTGCTCTGTTCCCCGTCTTATCAAGACCGGAAAGGGTTGCACTTAATGAACCAGCAGTAACAACCATTTGGTTATTACTTCGAGTGACCACAGCATCAGTTTTGACGCCGTCAACCTGCACTGATGATTGACCTGCATCAACTTTGTCGACAACAGGAGGAGCGGGAGCTGCATTTTTCACAATTGGCGGCACTGTTGTAGTTGTTGTTGTCACAACAGTTCTGGATCGTGCAGGCGCAACTGTTGTCGTTGAAGTAGTAGTCGTGGTTGGAACAGGCAGACCGTTAGCACCAAGTACAGGGAGTGTTGTTGTCGTTGGTGCAAGAGTGGCGACAGAAGATTGGCCTTGAGCAACAGTTGTTACAGGGGCTTGAATCACAATCGACAACGCTGGTGCAGCGGTTGTTGTAGTCACTGCAGGACTCGCAGAACCCGTGACAGTTTTTGAAGCGGGCTTGTAGGCAGAACGCGTCACAGAAATGGTGACAGTTGCTGATTCGCCAGCAGTAAGACCAGTGACCGTGACATCATCACCTGATCGCGACACTGAACCCTTAGTGGTCGTCAACACATAGGTATAACTGGATGAATAGTTTGAGATTGAGAATGTGAAACCAGCTGTTGTTGCAATAGGAGTTGTTGCTGTTGGTACCACGGAATCATTGAGATCTACTACAACAGATGTTGCAGTTGATAAAACTGAACTAGATGAACCCACGTCATTAGTAGCTGTTACTGAAACCTTAATGAACTTTCCGATGTCAGAGTCAGTCAGTTCATACGTTCTGTCTGTTGCAGACGAGATGTTGGTGTACGTACCGCCAACAGTGTTTGCACGTTTCCACTGATAGGCAAATATTGAGGGTGAGCTAGTCCAAGAACCCCGTGATGACGTCAGTGTTTCGCCAGTACGAGCGGTGCCGGTTATGACCGGAATAGCTGTATTTGTTGGTGCAATATCAACTACAACACTTGTTGCTGCCGAAAGAGCGGGAGACGAAGTACCTAATCCATTAGTTGCAGTGACAGACGCCTTGATGAAGTACCCCACATCAAATTCAGTGACAACATAAGTGCTACTTGCCGCTGAAGCTATATCCGAGTACATACCAGTTGATGTTGCAGAACGCTTCCATTGATATGCATACGACGTGGGCGAACCAGTCCATGAACCATTCGACGTTGTCAAAGTCTCACCAGTGCGAGCAGTTCCAGTGATTACCGGTATCGCCAAGCTTGTCGGAGGTGCAGGGATTGAATAACGAATAACAACAATTCCAGATCCACCGTCACCAGCTGCATTGCCAGCTACACCGCCGCGCCAACCGGCACCGCCACCGCTGCCTGTCTCATCAACACCATCAATGCCCGCGCCACCGCTTGCATTGGTACCGCTACCGCTACCGGCGTTTGTTCCGCCCGCACCATTCAGCCATCTGCCCTGGCCGCCTCCGCCAGAGCCGTACACAATTGCAGAATCAGTTCGCATTGTGTTGGCAATTCCTTCGCCGCCTTTTCCGCCAACTCCACCGGTCGGGCCCGAACTTCGGTTACCAACGCCCGCGCCTCCAGCCTCGGTAGCACCACCACCGCCGCCGCCTCCGCCAGTATTGCACTGTGTCGAC
>CAIZMV010000353.1 GCA_903934195.1 uncultured Acidimicrobiaceae bacterium
GCGATTTCGCCGCGATTGGCGATAAGGATTTTCTTCAGCACAGGTGACAATCTTTATCTAGTGGACCCCTCAATTGCTAACTCATCTAGCCAATGGCTAATTCAGACCGTTTCAGAGACCGGCAGCACCAATGCTGACCTCATGGAAGCTGGCGCTCGTGGGGCTCCAGATCGCAGCGTTCTGAGGGCAGACTTCCAATCTGCGGGCCGAGGGCGCTTAGATCGCACCTGGGAGGCGCCTCGTGGGGCAAACCTGCTGGTGTCGCTGTTGTTTCGCACAATCCCGACGCACCTTCACGTATTGACACAAGCAGTGGCTCTGTCTGGGGTCATCGTGGCACGCGATCTGTGTGGAGTGCAGGCTCAATTGAAGTGGCCGAACGACATTTTGGTGGGCCAGGACAAGTTGTCTGGCATCTTGGCCCAAGCAGCTCCCGTTGATGAAGCGGGGCGGGTGCCGTTCGTTGTGGTGGGTATTGGGTGCAATTTGTCATGGGCGCCACCAGGAGCAGCATCACTTGCGAGTTGTGGCTGGACACGTGCAGTGACCCCTGATGAGTTTCTTGCAGCAATGCTTCCAGAGATTGACAGGTTGCTATTGCTTGATGACGAAGCAATGCACGAGGAGTATCTGGCCAATTTGGCAACTGTCGGAACACAAGTGCGAGCCGAGATGCCAAATGGGGAACACATCATTGGTCGTGCTCTTACCGTCGAACCAGATGGTCGTTTAGTGATTTTGGATGACTGTGCCATCAGTCATCGCATTGACACTGCAGATGTAGTGCATCTCCGACCAGCCTCAGACTGACTACCGTGGTCATGTGCTGACTGATGGGAAATTCTCGCGACTTGTGGGGTCTCCTCGATGGATGATCGTGGCAAGCGTTGCCTTAGTCATGTCTCTTGCCGGTGCGCTCGGCATTGTTCGCGCAACTAATTCCCATCTTGATTCTGTTCGTCGGGTACCTGCAGCAACTCCTGCGTTATCGCCACCAAGTGATGGAGTAGAGAACTATCTCTTAGTCGGTTCAGACTCTCGGGCAAGTGCTGATCCGAGTGACAAAGACTTTGCGACAGTGGGAACTGAGGAAGCAAATCCTGGAATGCGTTCTGACACATTGATTCTTGTGCGTTACGACACCAAAGCAAAACAAGTGTCCATGATGTCTATTCCGCGTGACTTGTGGGTGCGCATGTCTGATAACGACAGGTTCGCAAAAGTAAATGCCGCGTATCAACGCGGAGCTGATGTTTTGGTGCGCACAGTGCAGCGAGCACTGAATGTGCCGATTCACCATTACATCGAAATCAACTTTTCTGGTTTCAAACAAATTGTCGATTCAATTGGCGGAGTGCATGTGTGTGTTCCGCGCGCATCACGCGACAAATTCACCGGGTTCTATATCGGTCGTAAGGCGTGCAAATTGCAATCTGGTGTTGAAGCACTGAGTTATGCACGTGCTCGCCATCTTGAAGAAAAGGTTGATGGAGTATGGCGATTGGAGGGCACCGGAGACGTAGGTCGCGGTACTCGTCAGCGTGCATTCATGTCAATGCTGGCTAAAGACGCCGTTATCTATCTGGCGCAACACCCACTTGATGCCCACAACGTTCTTGATGCGTTTGGTGCTGCAGTGTCAGTTGATGAACGACTTGACCTCATTGATCTTGCTCGTAAATTACGACCAATTGGTGATGGAACTGCGGTGTCGTATGCATTGCCTGTGTCTGACGGCTGGGCGGGGAGTCAGTTTGTCTTTCGGCTTGCAAACGAAGCTCCGCCGCTGTTGGCGTATTTCGCAGGACTTGGTCCAGCACCAGCTGCTGGTTAATCAGTCGTTTGAATTGATTGCGCTGTAGTTCTGCGTAACTTCGTTGCAAACGCTTCAGCAGAAATTGGTTCACCGATTCGATTGCCTTGCAATAAGTCGCATCCGAGAACCTTGAGGCGCTGTACATGATCTTCTGTAGTTACCCATTCGGCACACACGATCAAGTTCAATGAGTGGGCCAACTGAATAAGTGAACGAACCATTGGGTCGTCGCCACCATCTGTCCGTCCAACATCGCGCACCAATGTTCCGTCTAGTTTCAACAAGTCGGCAGGGAATGTACGCAGAGAAGCCAAAGATGAGTAACCGGCACCAAAGTCATCAACGGCGATGCGAACACCTTGGCGTTTCAGCGCTGTGACAGTGCGCAGAACTGACGGGTTGTTGTCTACAAGAGTTGCTTCAGACGTTTCAAACACCAATTGAGAACCTTCAAGGTTGTTGTCGCGCAAGATAGTGAGAGCACGATCAACAAAAGTGATGTCAGACAGTTGACGACGCGATGCATTGACATGAATTGCCATACCGCGATCTACAAGACCCGACGAGATCCATTCAGCAACAGTGCGGGCGCTTTCGTTCAACACCCAATCACCAATGGGCGCGATGAGACCTGATTCGTCTGCAAGGTCGAGGAATGCACCTGGAGCAAGAAGTCCGCGCGTTGGGTGGTTCCATCGCAACAAAGCTTCAGCAGCAACGACGCGGCCAGTATGTGCTGATTCGATTGGTTGGAAGACCACTGCGAATTGATTGCCTGCCAGCGCCTGTTCAAGTTCTGATGCAAGTGTCTGTCGTGCTTTAGCGGCCGTGCGCATGTCTTCGCTATACAACTCTGACCGGCCGCGACCGCGTTGCTTTGCTCGGTACATGGCGGTGTCGGCCGAGCGTAAAAGAGTCACTGCAGCATCTGCAGCGGATTCTGTGTTCAGTAATTCAGGAGTAGACATCGCAACTCCGATGCTTGCGCCCGCTTCAATTTCGACACCCTGCAATACCAACGGACCAGTGATTGATGTGCGAATTCGTTCGGCAACGTCTAGCGCTACTTGTTCGTCAAGTAACCCTTCGCACAACACAACAAATTCGTCACCACTGATACGTGCAACCAGATCGCTTGGTCGAGTGGCTGCAGCAAGGCGACGCGCAACTGTGACAATTAGTTGGTCGCCCACAGCATGACCAATGGTGTCATTGACGTGTTTGAGTTTGTCAAGGTCGATAAACAGCACAGCAACACTGGAATGCGTAGTTCTACTGCGCTCGAGAGCCTCAGTTGTCTTGCGTTCGAACAGCACCCTGTTCGGTAATCCGGTTAGAGCATCGTGTGTGGCTTGACGCGCAAGTTCTGCCTGAGATTGACGCTCTTCTGTGATGTCACGGGTGATAGTTGCCCAATGATGAACGCTTCCATTTGCATCACGTACTACTTGCACTACGACCGACAAGGTGCGTGCGATGCCATCTGGCGAGCGAAATCCGATTTCACCTTCCCAGCGATGCGAAGAATCAGCCGGTGGGGCTGCATCAAGCAACACGCGAGGTAGTTGATCGCGTACTGCCTGCATAAATGTTCTGGCAGCAACATCGCCAGCGCCTGCACCAGGGTCTGTAACGCCAATCAGTGTTCGGGCAGTGTCATTAGCAAACATGAGCTCACCAACACGATCAAAAACAAGTACCGCATCACCGGAGACATCAAGCAGTCCGACAAGTTGATCAGATAGCTGGCGTTGTGTCACAAGAGTTGTGCAATCAATTGCAGTTCCGATGTAACCGGCAAGTGCGCCATCAATGACAACGGGTTGAGTAGCCACTTGAATCCACATCACTTCACCGGTTGCTAAACCAATTCGAAACTCCACGGTGAATGTTTCGCCGCTGTCGCGATGTTGTACCCACCGACGTTCACATTCGGTACGTTCTTGCGGTAACGCGTTAACCCACGGTGCTGTACCAACACTCAGCGGTGCTCCTCCAAGGACCAACGCACGAAAAGCGTCGTTGCCCGCGGTGAGACGACAATTGATATCAGTCTCAAAGATGCCGATTGGCAGGGCGGTGGTGGAGAAGTCGATAGTTCTATTCTCACAGATTGAACACCCTTAGCGGTGGAACAACCCCCCAGCGTGTTCGGTTCAGGGAGGTGGGGTCACTATCCTGTCAAGGATGCCTACACCGCAATTGTCTTCCTTGGGAGATCCTCTCTGTCTCATGACAATTCATGCTCATCCTGATGACGAAGCGTCAAAAGGTGCCCCCACGGTTGCCAAGTACTACTCGGAAGGGGTGCGAACCGTGCTTGTGTGCTGCACAGGCGGAGAAGAAGGTGACCTGCAGAACCCAGCATTGCGTGAGCCAGGCCAGCCTTTTCACAACATGACTCCGGAACAAGAACGTGCCCATTTGGCAATTGTTCGCCCGGAGGAGTTGCGCAAGTCAGTTGAGGCAATTGGTTTTTCGGCGTTACATATGTTGGGCTACCGAGATTCAGGAATGGCTGGTTCTGAATCGAATAACAATCCTGATTGCTTTCACATGGCAGATCTTGACGAAGCAGCAGGACGTCTAGTGCGACTTATTCGCTTAGAGCGGCCTCATGTCATTCTCACGTACAACGATGATCAGGCCAGTTATCCGCACCCTGATCATTTGCGAGTGCACGATGCGAGCGTGTTGGCATTTGACCGTGCAGGTGACCCTGCGTGGTATTCAGAAGCAGGGGAGCCGTGGCAACCACAGAAGATGTATTACACATTGTGGGCAAAAGAGCGAATCTTGGCAGTTCATGAAGCATTGGTATTGAAATATGGAGAATCACCATTCGATGAGAATTGGCGTAACCGACCATCACAAGACCATCGCGTCACAACTCGTTTACACATTGGTGAGTACCTGTATGCGCGCACTCAATCGTTGCGTGCACATGCAACACAAGTTGATCCGGCTGCCAAGTTTTGGTTTGGTCTTACCGACGAAGAACTAGCTGATGTGTACCCGTGGGAAGATTGGATTCTTGCGCAGAGTCATCATCGCGAAGTTCCAGAAGGAATGATGGAAACCGACATGTTCGTCGGTATTCGCTAGCCAACGCGCATCGCGTCGCGTAGTTCGCGATAGCCAATAAGCACAGCACCACTTGCAGTAACAGCGTTACGCAGTTCAGCACTTGTTGCGAGAGCAAGATCGTCGATCCATCCGACTGCCACTTCGCCTAATGCACGCACTTCGGCCGTATCAATTGACGGCTGTACGTGAATTTCTGTAACACCTGGCTGCAGAGAGGAAAGGGCGGCGAGAACTCGTTCGCGACTGCCTGTACGCCAGTCATGGTCAAAGTGATCAGGAAACACGATGTCTTCGTCTGCTGCTAATTGACGGAATGGAAACCCAGCTGCATCGGCTGAAATTGTGGATGGCAAGCGAATGGGGAGTTTGAATTCAACTGCAAGTTCGAGATACACATCAAAAAATTCTGGGCGCAAAGTGATGGAAGTCAAATGTGGTGCAAGGTGAGAGACATCAATTCCCCAGGCCAGTGCGCGTTCAATTTGCGCTCGACATTCGCGCAACACTTCGGTTGAATCAGCGTGTTCCCACAGGTCATCAACTGAGCGAGGAAAGCCACCTTCGCCTGACAATAACGATGGTGCATGAGTAAGCGGGCCCCACCGATACAGCGGGTGCTCGGCGTTAAGTGTGAGATGAACGCCAATGTCTTCGCCCTTGTACTGGTCAGCTGCGTAGCGTGCCCACGGTGCAGGAACCATGATTGATGCGCATGTCGCAACACCATTACGAATTGCTTGGTACACGCCTTCAGTCGCGCCGTGACAAGAACCGAGGTCGTCACACGAAATGATGACGAGCCGAGCATCGTCTGTGTGGCCTAATCGTGAGGCAAGTGATCGGCTGTTCGGCATAGAGAAACCCTACCCCCGACAGTGTGCCCATAACCCGAGATTGGCCTGCTGTGCTGAATATGAAGCGGCGGCAAAGTCGGTTTCAAATGCTGTGTTCGGTGCAATGGAAAGTGGCACGCCCCAACCGCCTGCAAGCAATTCCTTGTTCACAAAAAGGTTGTCTGCTGTTCGGTACACATATGCCAGTAATCGCTTGTATCGGTCGCGTGCTTCTGTGTCGCGAACGACATACACATCAGTGCCTGGCGGTAGTAATGCCGCAGTATGCGCAGATGCTTCTGGCCCCCAACAACCAACTGGCTTCGTCGGGTGTTTTGTTTCAGGAGTATCAACTCCGATGAGGCGAATCTTTTCCGTGGTGCCACCAAAGCGAACTGCAACAGTGTCGCCGTCCGTTACATACGTGACGACGCCATGAACTCGACCATCAGGTGCGACTGAGGCCTGTTTTTGGCCGCAGCCGAATAGAAGCGTTGAAAAAAGAAAAGCCGTAATGGCTACATGAATGCGCGCCATGCGCGCTCCTTTGTTTAGAGACGCTCGATGAGCGTGCCGGTTCCGAGGCCACCGCCACAGCACATTGAAACGATTGCGTAGCGACCACCGGTGCGCTCGAGTTCGTTCAGTGCCTTGGTGACAAGAAAGGCGCCGGTTGCGCCGAGAGGGTGAC
>CAIZMV010000354.1 GCA_903934195.1 uncultured Acidimicrobiaceae bacterium
AGATACCCATGATGGCGTAGCGCCATTGTTTGATCAGAGTCTTCGGAGTGACTACTGAAACCAATTGTAGAAATACCAGCAGAACGGGGCTAAGGAAACCAACGCCAAACGCCAACATCATCATGACAACGAGATTGATGTACTTCGTAATTTGGTACGCCTGTGTTACGTCGCTCCCCGACCACGAAATAAGAAACTCCAAGGCTTTGTCAAGAGTCCAGTAGGCCAAATAACAACCAAGGGAGAAAAGTACGACGGAGGAAGCAATAAAGGGAACTGCATAATTCTTCTCTCGCCTAGACAAGGCCGGAACAATGAATCGCCAAATCTGCCACAGAATTATCGGCAGAGCCATTATGAGGCCACCATAAAGACAGACTCTCATCCGTGCAGTAAACCCATCGAGTGGTCCGAGCGAGAACAGCGATCCATCACAATTGAATTCAGGGCGACGTGAGCACAGGTTTGTGTATGGGGTTGTAAGAATGTCCTTTAACTGGTCATAGAAAGCCAGCAAGACCAACGTTGAGACTCCAATAGCCAAAACGCTTCGCACGAGTCGCATCCGCAACTCACGTAAATGGTCCATCATGGACATGGCGACAACTGGTTCAGCTGAAATATCACTCATCGTCTGTATTTGATGCTGGCATGTCTACTTGAGGAGTAGAGAAATTCGGTTTAGGGTACGCAGTCTTTTCTGGTCGCATTGGAGGCGATGGTTCAGGGTCAACCATTCCGAAACCATGACGCATCTGATCGGCAGTTGACTTCAACTCACTAATTGGTTCTGAGAAAGTCTGGCGAAACTCTTTCTCGTATCCGCTGGCTGCACGCCGAAGGTCTCCGTAGAGTTTTCCGCCCCTACGGATCACACCAGGAAGGCGTTCAGGACCCAGCACGACAAGACCTGCAACGAGCAGAAACATAATCTCGCTGCCTGACATATTGAACACCCGTTAAGCATAGAAGCAGGCACCTAGTGTTGGAGGGTGCAGCAACGCATTGCCTCCCTTCGTCCTGACCCTATTGCCTTCGCCCACAGAGGCGGAATGGCGCATGCTCCCGAGAACACACTTGAGGCTTTTGCGCTTGCATTGAGGCTGGGATCTAACGGCCTTGAAACTGACGCTTGGACAACTTCCGATGGTCACGTGGTTCTTGACCATGATGGCGTTGTAAGAAAAATGGCACGAAATCGTCCGATCTCTTCGCTGCGTCTTGCAGAGTTGCCCTCACACATTCCCACTCTGGATGCACTCTTTGAAAAGTGTGGAACTGATTTTGACCTCAGTATCGACATCAAGGATGAACAGAGTTTCGCACGAGCTGCAGAGACCGCACGAAATAGTGGCTTCGATGAATCACGGATGTGGTTGTGTCATTATTCGAGTTCCGTTGTGATCTCCCAACGACCACTGGTTCCGAACGTGCGACTCGTTGATTCGACTCGCCTGTCTCGAATCAAAGAAGGTTTAGAAATGCGATGCGCAAAGCTGTTTGCAAACGGTATTGACTGTTTGAATATGCATCACACCGAC
Source organism: uncultured Acidimicrobiaceae bacterium (assembly GCA_903934195.1). Lineage (GTDB taxonomy): Bacteria > Actinomycetota > Acidimicrobiia > Acidimicrobiales > Ilumatobacteraceae > UBA2093. The sequence goes on from CAIZMV010000354.1 coordinate 1,542, forward strand.
TGGACTGGCGGGTCGACAACCTTGGTGCACAAATTCGGAATGTACGCATTCGGATGGGACTGCCAATTTGATTATGTCTTGTCTACGGCTTTTCGCATGGGCCTAGATGCAGTATTCAGTGATCACGTTGACACGATGGTTGAAACGTACGAAAAGGAAATCGGTTACGTACCTCGAACGTGAGGCTTTACAGAGTTGAAATTCGATTAAAGGGCCACACGATTGCAAAGGCTCGACCCACGACCAAACTCTCAGAGATAGGCCCGAAACTTCTGCTATCGAATGACTCTGGCCTGTTGTCGCCCATTACGAAGACCTTCTTCTTAGGAATCGTCTGCACAGGCATGTTTGCAACTCGACATCTGTTAACGGGGTCAATCAGCCCCAAAACGTCTTTATCCAGGTAGGGCTCAACTGTCGGTTTTGAGTTAACGATGACCACACAGTTCTTGATCTCTATGGTGTCGCCAGGCAACGCAATCACGCGCTTGATTAAGTCATCATGGGACACGGCACCATCACTGGTTGTCACACGATCAAAGACCACAACGTCGCCTCTACTGATTCCATGCAACCGATAGCTCAATTTGTTCACAAGCACACGGTTGTTGCCGTACAGCGTTGTTTCCATTGAAGGGCCACTGATGTAGAACTGCTGAAGGACATAGACACGCACAAGAAGTGCAGCCCCAAGAGCAAGTACAACCACAAGAAACCAGTCGCGTAGGGCCTTTGTCACAGGATGAACGTCAGGCGACTCTGTGGGTATGGTCTGGTCCGTCATGAAGGCTCCACGCTACCCCTCAGTGCGGGCGTGGGTCCGTCCATCTTCACTGCTCCGAACAGCAAGCAGTCCACTACAGATAGACAGGGCGACACGGCTATCGCTTGTGTAGGCTGATATCTGTCCCCGGTTGGGGGCAGCCATTGGTGCCGTATATCGGCTCATGAGAAGGGACTCCCCAAATGAAGGTATGGATCGATCAAGACCTCTGCACTGGCGATGGCCTCTGCGAAGAAATTGCACCAGACGTTTTTACACTTCTCGATGACGGACTTGCTTATGTTCGCGAAGGCGACAAAGTTTTCGCAAAAGCTAAAGGCAATGCCGAAGGTGCAGAAGGACTTGCAAACTTCGACGACAAGTTGATTGACGCAGTCGTTGAGTCCGCCGAGGAATGCCCCGGCGAATGCATCTTTATTGAACCCTAAAGGTTCGACCCGATCCAGCGTCCCACAGTAAGAAACGCTGTGTGGGCAACCATTCGATGATCAGGTCGTACCGCCATGCCTTCAATGTGCCATGTGCGATGAAGAACTTCAAGAGTTCGTTGATCAACCCAACCCTTGCCCATTGACTCTCGCACCTGTACTGCTTGTGTAATGGACGGCGTATAGGCAACCAGCAGTCCGCCCGCCTCAAGAACATGCTGCACGCGAGGTACTACTTGCCAGGGCTCTGGAAGATCAAGCATCACCCTGTCGAATGACCCTTCCAAGGTTGCTTCATAGCTGTCGCCGAGTGACACGTTGTAGCGCGACAAAGCTTCTTCCCCAAGGAACGAACGAACATTTGCCTTTGCTCTGTTCATAAAGTCCTCTCGAAGTTCGAGGCCCGTTATGTGAGCTCCATATCGCAACATCGTCATTGATAGAGCGCCAGACCCAACACCAGTTTCGAATACTCGAGCTCCGGGGTAGATGTCCCCGATCATGCACATTGGAGCTAAGTCTTTCGGATAAATGACTTGTGCGCCACGTGGCATCTCAATGACAAAGTCTTCAAGTGTGGGGCGTAGAACGATGTACTTCGAACCTTTAGTTGATTCAACTGGTTGTCCCGGGAGAGTTCCGATTACAGACGTATGAGGCACGAAGCCTGCGTGACTGTGGAACTCGCCTTCTTTGTTTAGTTGGATGAGGTAGCGACGTTGTTTCGAATCGATAAACAGCGCTTTCTCACCTTCAGCAAATACTCCACTCATGATGCGTGTTGTCCAGTCTTAGTAATTCGAATTTCCATGGACTCGTCGCGAGAAAGAACTATTCGCCGTACAGGAGTTACGGCACGTTTAGCTAACCGCACTGCTCCGATAAAGGTCAAGACTCGGCTTATTAGACGAAACTTCCTCGATTGGCTATTAATGATGCGACGTCCGATGAATCGAACAATTGTGCGCATGAAAGTTAGAACCGACGGAATTCAACGCGCGAAGCGCGACGACGACCCTTACGACGACCCAAGAGGTACGCAAGTATCACAACAACTGTTGCAGCTGCCGAGCCAATTGCTATCGCGGACTGTTTCTTGTCTGCAGCACGTCCTTGAATGTCAGCTTGAAGAGCACGAAACTTTGACTCAAGATCGTCGCGAGAAATACGTGTGTTGTCAGCCATGATTATGAGTCCTTTGCGAGACTGCGTCGAGAGACGCGTGAGAATGAAACAGCCACCAAAACTGCCACCACAACGAATGTAATGAAGTAGTGAACGAAGGACCATGAGCCATCAAGAACAGTGCCGCCAAGATCTTGGCTCAGGCGCAACACGCCGAGCGCTGCAAAGACCAGTGCAAGGCCAAGAGACAAAGCAGCGGTTGAACCAACACCGACCCAACGAATTGCGCCCTTGATGGGTTCTAGCGTTTCTTGGCGCGCGTACTGCTTTACAGAGGCGGCTAGTTCCCCGACTTGATCAACAGGACCTCTGGCGGGCCGACGAAAGTTGCGAGACGAGTCCATGGGTTTCACATTCTACGGCTGGCGGACAGAGATATCCACAGGGCAATTTACGGGGTTAATTGCTCCACAGACGGCGACGCCGAGGCCCGATTCAATACATCGGCCAAGGAATACCAAATGGAGCGATATGCGCCTTGATTGTCTATCCCGGGTTTGTTCATCAATAAAGAAAATATCACTGGGTCAGAGTTCGTTACTGGTACATAACCGACGAGAGCCTTCACTCCGTTCAGTGTTCCGGTCTTGCCCCGTAGTTTCCCTGCTACTGAGGTGCCATCGAAAGTGTCGCGAATAGTTCCTGTCTCACCTGCAACTGCCATCAGATTGGGCATAACAGTTGAGAATGTACTGAGAAGCGACATGAAAGTTTCACAAGAGACGCGTCCGTCGGATGCGAGGCCTGATCCGTCAAACAGTTGTACGTCCTTGTCAATTTTCCATTTCACCAACTGTTCCTTAACAACTTCAAGACCAGCAGCTGTGGAACCAATTCCTTTGGAAGCAAAACCGATTTCCTTTAGAAATAACTCAGAAGTGTTGTTATCGCTGTTCACCATCATCTCTTGAACAATCGCAGAAAGTGGTGCCGACTGAAGAGAAGCGATCTCCGGCACATCCGATGGCAGCACATCACGACGCGCCAGTGCACCAAACAAAACCCCTCTTGCACTCAACAAATTTTGCAATTCAATAGCAGCTGAAACGGCCGGATCATCTGGTTTCGTGTTCTGACCTAAAACGACTCCGTCGTCCACCACAAGTGCTCCAAGCGGACCTGCTTCTGTGTAGTGAAATTCATCGGGCCATACGTCAACAAATCTCAAACTGTCGTATCGGGTGTCAACCCCGACAACTGATCCTGTAACGCGACGTAACCCGGCAGCTACTAATGAATCTGCCAGTTTTTCCAATGAGGTGCCAGACGTAGTGGGATATTTCTCGGAAGCAACGTATTCGTTACGCACTATTACTGGGTCTCCCCCGCCGACAAAATACAAATCGGAAACTACGCCCGCTGCATCCAAAGAACCGAGAACTTTAGTGGTGTAAGTGAACTCTGGTTTCAGCACCTCAAGCGCTACCGCTGCAGTAATCAGTTTTGTTGCCGAGGCCGGAATCAATGCTTTTGAAGGATTGATAGACCCAAGCCGAGTGCCCATCCAATCGACTGCCACGCAACTTTGGCTAGGAAAATCGGAAGCAATATTTGCAAATGCTCTCGAAACCTTTCCGGTCCGTGTAACTACCGACAGGGTGTTTGGCGCTCTGCGCGCAGATAGTACAGACACACGTGGCGCAACCGAAACGACGCGGTCAGTTTTATGGGTCACGCGATCAGCGGTACGTGCCAATGCGACGTAAGATCCACCAAGCAAAAACAATCCCAAGAACGCGACAATTGAAATTGTGCGAAGAGGATTAGCCGATTGTCGCGACCGAGCGCCGAAATTGTTACTTGCGCGCGACACCGGTATGAACCGCATATCGATAGAGATGTCCGAGTGCTACTGCAGCGCGGTTGCCGCTGGCGTAGCAGAGTCTTCCTGTTTCACGCACTGTTCGCACACCAGAGTTATTAGGGTCTGCAACTGCCAGTTCAGTCGCCAACAGAATCGGCTTGCCAGTTGATACAGAAAGATCATGTGCAGCTTGAGCAAAACGTGAGTCTTGACGTTCGTGGTATTCCACGATTCGGTCAAGGCCATGGTCTGGATGGAATTGGCCTTCTCTCATCAGTCGGGCTTGATTTGCTTGAATTCCCAAACCTAAGTAGATGATTGCATCGACATCTTTATGTTCTGCAATCATTGCCATGACTTCAGGAATTGTGTCGCGAGTCTCACCGCCTGCACAATCAACCGGGTTATTACGACTCCAACGTGGTGGAAGTTTTGTATCAATCTGAGCGAGAAGATCTTCTGGCAATGTCATCAATTGCATGGAGCCGTCATTAGCAATTGCGTCGCTCGTTACGACGCCCCATCCACCAGCAGTTGTAAGAACTACAACGTTCGGTCCAAGAGGAAGCGGCTGAGTCGCAAATGTTGCTGCAGCTTCAAACGCTTCTTCCACATTCGTAGCTCGAGTGACTCCACCCGCTTTACATGCGCCATCAAATATGGCGTCATTGGCTGCTAGTGCGCCTGTATGACTTGCGGCTGCACGCGCTCCCTTTTCTGTAGCGCCGCCTTTTATCAGTACAACTGGTTTGTGTGCCGTAACTTGAGCGAGGCGCTCCATTAACCCACGGCCGTCGCTGATTCCTTCGACATATGTCAACGCAACTTTGGTTGCTGAATCTGTTCCGTACCATTCCACAAGGTCTGCAACGCCTAGTGCCGCCGCGTTTCCGGCAGATACTGCTCGACTGATTCCTACGCCTGTTTGGCGTGCATAGTTCAAAAAGCTCGATACAAAGTTTCCGCTCTGACTTGCCACTGCAATTGCTCCTGCTGGTGGATACGGAGCAACAATTTGTGCACATAGTTGTGCGGGTGTTGAAACAACGCCTTGTCCATTCGGCCCAGCCAAAAGAATTCCTAATTCGTCAGCAAGGGCAACCAATTCTGCTTCAAGTTGACGTCCCTCATCCCCGGCTTCGCCGTAACCGGCAGATGTTAGGAACGCTGCACCTATTCCCTTTCGTGCGCATGCTCGAAGCAGATCAGGGTTTGCTGATGCAGGTGTACACACAAACACCAAATCGATTGCGTTGTCTGGCAACGAATCGATATCTGCAACTGTCTTGATGCCAAGTACTTCTTCACCCTGCAAGTTGGTTCCGTAGACACCACCTGCGTAGCCACTCGCCAAAATATTGTGCAAAGAAACGAATCCGAACTTTCCTGGATGCGTAGACGCACCAGCGACTAGCACTCCTCTCGGCTCAAAAAGCGCACGGAACTGCGCGTCTGTGTATGGCATCCGCTGAGAAACCATAGAGATGTTTCTTGTTCCCATCTCTACAAGTGCATCTACTGCAACCACGTCGCCGTTCTCACGAACGATCAGTGGATTCACATCAACAGACACAATGTCGTCGCGTTCTATGGCCACCTTCGAGAGACCAACAATCACAGAAATCAACTGCTGTCTGTTGACAGCAGGTTCGCCACGAAAGGCTTCAAGAAGGCCCTGCATTCGCAACGAATCAATCATGGCTGCTGCACCTGCTTCGTTCACGGGTGCTGGCCGAAAAGCAACATCTGCGATCACTTCAGCCATCACTCCACCAACTCCGAGCATCACTGTGGGCCCGAACTGGGGATCAACGAGCATGCCCGCTATTAATTCTCTTGTTCCACTAATCATGGGAGCAACCAGCAAGTGAACGTCACCATCGGCCGCAGTAGCTGCGGCTAACAGGCTTGTTGCAGCTTCGGAAACCGCTGCTGCGTTGTTTAACCGAAGTCGAACCAAACCACGTTCAGTCTTGTGAGCAATGTTGTCCCCTCCAAGTTTTACAACGACGGGGTAACCAAGTTGCTCTGCAGCTGCGACAGCGTCTGCGGCTGTAGCAGTCTTTTTCTCGGGGGCAAAGGGAATGCTGTACGACGACAGCAGCAACTTTGAATCAGATTCAGACAGGGTGGAAGTTTGCTCAGATGACACGACTACATACGGTAGTCAGTAACGAAGCCGAAAGACGGGTGCTCTGACCTGTTGGCGTCTCTACGCCACGTGAGCACTTACTGCGGAGGCAATTTCTACAGGTAATTCTCCGATTACGAGGTGCCCAGCCGGTAATTCGAGAAGCGTTGCTCCCGTCACAGTTGCAGCAATGTGGCGAGATTTAGAGATATCAACCCATCGGTCTTCGATGCCGCCGATTACGAGGCATGGAGCAGTGATGCGTCCCAAGCTGTGCTCAATATCGATACGAATATCCAGGTCAAGTTGAGCATCAGATCCGGGCTGCACCGCAGCAGCTGCCATTCCCACCACAACGTCAAACATTGGTTCGATTGCTTCAAGCCCCGCTGCCGTATAACCATCTGCCAACGCGTAACGCATAAAAAGCTCCCGATCAATAGCAATCAAGCGACGCCACAAATCGAAGGTGACTTTCATTCGTGCGTCGGTTTGTGACCATCCGCACAATGACGTGACAGTAATGACGGAATCAGAAAAGTTTGCGGCACATTGCAATGCGGCTACCGCGCCAAGCGAGTATCCGATCACATGAAATCGTTGATGCCCGAGATGGTTCATCAACGCAACGGCATCTGCGACCACCACATCGAGATCAATGGGGCCATCTGGCATTCCAGATTCGCCAGAACCCGGGAACTCAAAGGTGATCCACTGAAGGCTTGTTGAACACGCTTGCTGTACTTGAGCCCAAGCATTTGCTGCTTGTGTAGTGCCGTGAAAAGCAAGAATGGGAATCCCAGAGCCTTCAGACGAGAAACCAATAGTGCGACCGTTGTTAATCCACGTAGACATGGCGCAACCGTATCGGATTTGATAACTGCGGTCTACGCCACAAGGGCTGCACGAAAAAAAGCGACCACGTGGTCACAATGGTCACGTACGTTTTCGGGGGTAAGGGCTTGATCATTGAGAAGTTCGTCTATGAACGGAGCATCTGAGAAGTAGGTCAGAATTGCGCCGTATCCCGTGATAATCAGGTGTTGGGCGTTGTGCCTGCGAAAGTGACCGGCATCCATTTCTGAAGTGAAATATGCGCACGCACTATCAAAAAGTGGTCGCAAGAATCCAGAAAGGTCAACACCAACGTGGACTCCACTATCAAGAGCTTCTCGTCGCATAATTCGTACATAGTCAGGGGTACGTGCAAACAAATCGAAACCGGCTCGAATAACAAGTTCAGCTTTGTCCCACCCTGATGCTGGCGAGGACATTGCCACCTCGAGGCCCTCAAGCCATTCCGACAACAGCATTTCGAAGACGTCTGTATACAGAGCTTCTTTGCTGGGAAAATGATGAAGCAAACTTGGTCGTCTAATTCCTACGCCAGCAGCTATGTCGTTAAGAGATGTGCCTTCATATCCTCGGTCAGCAAAGCAGTGCAAGGCCTCATCAAGGATGAGTTCTCTTGTGCTCTTGGAACTGCTTTCTTCTGATTCATCGGACACCTTTTCAATTTACCGTCATTTCCGCCCTACCTACCAGTAGGTAGCCAGTTAGTGTGTCGGCATGAGTTCAGTTCTTTCCAGCGTCCTAACAGCGTTCGTGGTGGCAGCAGTTGTTTGCACGGCCGCCAACACATGTACGACTGTCTATTTGCATCGTGCCCTTAGCCATCGTGCTCTGACGATCAGGCCCTCAGTCGCAGTGTTGTTCCGTGCAGTGTTGTGGCTCTCTACTGGAATTAAGCCGAAGGAATGGGTGGCAGTACACAGAAAGCATCATGCGTACACAGATGTTGATGGTGATCCCCATTCCCCTGTTTTGCTCGGATGGAAGAAAGTTCAGGCAAAGAATGTCGCTCTGTATCGCGCAACAGTGCTCGACCCGACAACCATTGACCGTTATGCCAAAGACTTACCAGATGATCGCTGGGACAAGATCTTCTTTGGCCACAACAAGACTGGGTTGCTTTCTGGTATCGCCATCTTGATGATTGTGTTTGGTCCGTGGACCGGATTACTTGCTGCCTTTATTCACGCCAATGTCTATTTAGCTAGCAATGCCGCGGTCAATGCACTTGGTCACCATTTTGGGCGTCGGCCTTATGACAACCGAGCAACAAATCTTCAATGGTTGGCTTTTTTCACGATGGGTGAAGGTCTTCACAACAACCATCACGCGGCACCGTCATCACCTCGTTTATCTCATAGATGGTTCCAAATTGATCCAGGCTGGTGGGTAATCAAGACACTAACCACTTTGCGTTTAGCAACGGTTCGTTTTTCAGACATTCGTCTGACTGCAACGGCCAAGGCATCGTTCAACTAAAAACCCAACTACATTTTTGTCGTGTCACTTGAGATCACTTGTCAGCAGTTCTTTGACGGAACAGTCCTTCACGGTCCCACCAGAATCAACGTGGCTGATGACGGGTTGATTGTTTCTCTTAGCGACCATGCTGGCGATTGTGATTTTCCCGTGGTTAGTCCTGGATTCGTCGATGTGCAGATGAACGGCTTTGACAACGTGCATGTTGCCAAAGCGACTACTAATGATTTAGTGGAACTAGACAGAGCCTTGCTCGCTAAAGGATCCACTACTTGGTTGGGAACCATAGTTACAGCCCCGCTTGACAAGATGTCACTTTCTTTGGCTTCGCTTCACCAATCATTTCTTTCAAAACGGATTCAAGGTTTTGCCGGAATACACGTGGAAGGGCCATTTCTTGGAGCTGCCCCGGGGGCACACCCTGTGAAACACATCATCGCTTGTGACCTGGATTGGATATCGCGCCTTGTCCCTTCCGTACGCCTCGTGACAGTTGCCCCCGAACAAGAGAACGTCATTGCAGCTATTCATGAACTGCGCGCACGAAACGTCACTGTGTCACTCGGTCACTCACGACCTACTAAAAACCAATACGAGGAGGCGGTAGCTGCAGGGGCAACTATGGTCACTCATCTATTCAACGGAATGAGTGGAGTTCACCACCGAGATCCTGGCCTCGCAATGTGGGCGCTAACAGATGATCGCATCTCTTGCGGGTTGATAGCTGATGGCGTACATGTTCAACCAGATGCAATCGCATTGGCCTTTAGGGCAGCGAAATCTCGAATCTGTTTGGTGTCGGATTCAGTCTCATGGCGCACTCAGTCCGGGTCGAGACCAGGAGTAGAAATACGCGACGGAGCACCACGGTTGTCAGACGACACCCTTGCGGGCTCGTGCACCCCGCTTTCAGAATGTGTACAACGCGTGGTTCAAGAATGTGGCGTCTCAATTGCCACGGCTCTCGAAAGCGCTACCTCCATTCCGGCTGACCTAGCCCGTTTGCCAGACGTCGGACGAATTCGAGTGGGTCAAAAGGCAGACCTTCTCGCGCTTGATTCCGAACTTTCCGTTCTCAAAGCCTGGCGCCGATTACCATCATGAGGTGCCTACACAATTGAGCCCCGAACAAGACACCCTCGCTATCTCGATAATTCGAGGGATTGCGATGGATGCTCCCCTAGCTGCAAACAGCGGACACCAAGGAACAGCGATGTCGCTTGCTCCACTGGCCCATGTTTTGTACAGCCGAATACTGAATCACGATCCAACAAATCCTGACTTCATTGACCGCGATCGTTTAATTCTTTCAAATGGGCACGCTTCCATTTTGCAGTACGCAATGTTGTTCTTGTCAGGTTATGGCTTAGAGATTTCAGACCTCAAGTTGTTCCGTCAGTGGAATTCAGCAACACCTGGTCACCCAGAAGTTGGACATACGGCAGGCGTGGAAGTGACAACCGGCCCACTAGGTCAGGGGTTTGCAAATGCAGTCGGAATGGCAATTGCCGAATCTCATCTGCGTGCCGTTCATGGGAAAGATGCAATAAATCACCACACATACGTCATAGCTGGCGATGGGTGTCTGATGGAGGGAATTAGCCATGAAGCCGCTTCTCTTGCTGGCCATCTAAAGCTTGATCATCTGGTGTGCATCTTTGATGACAACAAGATCACCATCGATGGCAGTACCGCGCTGACATGCAGCGACGATGCGCCAGCACGCTTTCGTTCGTACGGATGGAATGTGATTGAAGCTGGAGAAATTGCAGAAGATTGCGATGGTCTAGAGAAGGTGCTGGTGGCAGCACGTGATCATGTCGGAGCCCCAACGTTGGTAGTTCTGCGCTCACACATCGGATTTCCTTCACCTGACCTCACTGATAAACACGAGGCACATGGGAACCCGTTTACTGCACCACTTGTTAGCGCAACGAAGAAAGTAATGGGTATTCCTGACGAAGCGTTCTATGCACCTGATGCATTTGTTTCCGAGTATCGGGCACTCTGTAAAGAACGCGGACAGGCTGTTCACTCGAACTGGAAGAAACGCACTCAATCTCTGTCGCCTTCCCTAACACCATCTACATTTGGCATCGCAAGTAAGGAACACATCGCTTCAGTACTTCCAACTTTTCCTTCCGATACGAAATTGGCAACACGTCAAGCATTTCAAAAAGTGCTCGAGGCCACAGGAAGTGCTATGCCATTCGTGCTTGCAGGAGCTGCCGACCTGACTGGCAATACCGGAGCAAAGCTTTCCGACACAAGTGGGTACTCGGCAGAGAACCGAGAAGGAAAGCAGATCTACTACGGCATTCGTGAGCATGCGATGGGCGCCGCGATGGTCGGCATGGCCCTCCACGGTGGCGTCTTGCCCGTAGGCGGCACGTTCTTCGTATTCGCTGACTACATGCGTCCGGCAATTCGATTAGCTGCCCTCTCACGAGCTCGAACTGTTTTTGTTTTCAGTCATGACTCTGTCGGTGTCGGTGAAGATGGACCTACACATCAACCAGTAGAACAACTTGCATCGCTTAGAGCAATTCCAGGATTGCAAGTGATTCGACCAGCAGATGCAAATGAAACTGCACACGCTTGGTTGATTGCAGCCACACATGACGGGCCAACTGCGCTCATCTTGTCTCGCCAAACTGTCGTGGCACTCACGGATGGATCAGCTGTTTCAGAAGGTGCCGCCGTGCTTGTCAAAACTGACGCACCGCAGGCGACCATCATTGGCACAGGAAGCGAATTATCAGTTGCTGTGGATGCTGCAGAGTTGCTGAAGAAAGAAGGACTGAACGTCAATGTCGTAACGATGCCTTCCTGGGAGCGCTTTGCTGCCCTATCGCAATCACGTCAGGACGAAATCCTTCCTCGTTCAATACCTCGCATAAGCGTGGAAGCAGGCACCACGTTTGGTTGGGCTTCATATGCAACACACAGTGTTGGAATTGATCGCTTTGGAGCAAGTGCGCCAGGAAATGTGGTTATGGCTGAGTTGGGAATTACTGCCAGTCATGTTGCAGACGTAACCAGAAAAGCGATCTCTCAATGAATGATTCTCTGGCGAAGCTCTCATCTGAACACGGCCAAAGTCCGTGGCTAGATAACTTGCAACGCGGATATCTCACCTCTGGTCAACTCGCGGACTTAGTAAAGCGTGGTATCAGAGGTCTCACTTCAAACCCAACCATTTTTCAAAAGGCAATTCAAGGAAGCGCAGATTACGACGAACAGTTCCGCAGCGAAATTCTCAAAGGTTCAACTGCACGAGACGCATACTGGGAATTGGTGCTGCAGGATATTCATGGAGCACTTGACGTGTTTGCCGATTTGTATTCCCTATCAAATGGTTCAGATGGGTTCGTCAGTGTTGAAGTGGATCCGTCTCTCGCTCATGACACCGCAGGAACATTGTCTGCTGCTCGCCTTCTTCATGAACGTATTTCACGTCCGAATGTGATGATAAAGATCCCGGCTACGCAAGCAGGGCTTCCGGCTATAAGAGAGATGATTGCTGAAGGTCGAAACGTAAACGTGACTCTGATCTTCAGCCTCTCTCGCTATCAAGACGTGATGGATGCCTACATAGATGGTTTAGAACAGCGGATGGCATCTGGTTCGCCAGTATCAAACATTGCAAGTGTTGCGAGTTTCTTCATTAGTCGTGTCGACAACGAGATTGACAAACGTCTTGATTCAATTGGAACACCTTCTGCCCTCGCATTGCGTGGTACCGCAGCTGTAAACCAAGCGCGGCTCGCCTATGCTGCGTTTCAAAAGACATTCAGCGGTCCTCGTTGGGAGGCGCTGGCAAAAGCAGGGGCATCTGTACAACGTCCGTTGTGGGCCTCAACGTCCACGAAGAACCCTGCGTATCCAGACACCTTGTATGTCGACCAGTTGATTGGGCCGAACACTGTGAACACTTTGCCGGATGCAACATTGGAAGCCTTTGCACATCACGGAACCCTTGCACGAACTATTGATATCAACATCGGTGTTAGTCGCCGCCAGTGGGCAGAACTTGCTATGAATGCAATAGACGTTGACGAAATTGCGGCCCAACTGGAAGCCGAAGGCGTTGCATCGTTTATCAAGAGTTTCGACGAACTCATCGGTGTTCTTGAAGACAAAGCGGCTGGAATTTCGTAACACAATGGCCACATCATCGAATACACAGAAAGCAATAGAAGAATTGCTGAAGAGTTTCGAAAATGTACAACGCACTGCATCAGATGTGCGCCAGTTGAATCGATTCATAAACACGGTGTCGGATCTTGTAAGTGGTCCGTCCTCTTCTCTCGACATCAAAATCGCAAGTTCTGCTGTTGAAGAAATGAGCAGAGCGTTCACTATGTTTGCGCCATACAGAGACGTTCGGAAAGTTTCGATTTTTGGTTCAGCACGAACGACACCGGACAGCCCTATCTACGCCTTGACCGCAGCTACCGCTAAAGCTCTTGCGGATCATCAATTCATGGTTGTCACTGGTGCAGGACCAGGAATTATGGAAGCAGGGATGGTGGGCGCAGGCAAAGAAAACTCCATCGGAGTTTCGATTCGACTTCCATTTGAGACCGGTGCCAACTCCGTTATTGCCGGAGATGACAAGTACGTCAGCATGCGATACTTCTTCACACGCAAATTGATGCTTGTCAAAGAGTCCCACGCATTTCTCTGTATGCCAGGCGGCTTCGGAACTCTGGATGAGACCTTCGAACTACTTACCCTTGCTCAGACTGCCAAATCGGTTCCTGTACCCATTGTTTTCCTTGAGGTTCCTGGCCACCCGTTCTGGACGCCACTGATGAAAGCAATGGAGCCATTACTGCTCGATCATGGACTCATCTCTCCCAGTGATACGTCGTTGTACACAATTACTGACAACATTGAAGACGCCGTTAGCGAAATCACTCGTTTCTATTCGAACTACGACTCGATTCGGTTTGTCAATGATGTTCTATACATCCGGATGAAACGGGCGGTGCCATCTGATCGATTTTCAGAGATAGCGACTCGCTTTGCATCCCTTGCGACAGATGGAGAGATCTTGCAAACCACTGCTACTACAGAAGAAGTGAAAGATAATGATGTGCCAGATCTGCCACGAGTGAGTTTGAAATATGCAGCCAAAGGTTTTGCTGATCTGCGAGGACTTATCAACGCACTGAACGAGTTCTAGGTTGAACGCAAAATAAATAGCGCTTTGTCAACCGATCGTCTGGCTTGAGACACCTTCTTCTCTAGCGGGGGTCTTTCCTTCTCCCCATTTCTGATGGCTCCCGTTATCAGTGACATTGCGGCATCGTTCAGCGCTTCGCTGGCTCTTTCAAGGTCGGAAATTATCGTTTCGATATCGCTCATAGTGAAGGCCTTTCAGATGACTGTTAGATGAATACTGTGCCACACGCGTGACGGTATGTGCAGAGAGGGGCAATATGGCGTAGCGTTACCTCTTGTGCCTAGAGAAGACCAACCACACGAATGGATCAGCTTTGAAGATCCCGATGAAATGCGTACCTGGATGCTTGATGCAACATTCTTGCGATCCAGTTACAAATGCATTTACGGCCAGGGCTGCCAAGGCATCCTTGATGATGCCTCACCGGAGCTGATGCACGGATGTTGCTCTTTTGGTGCCCATTTCCTCGATGAAAAAGACTTCAAGAACGTCACCAAATACGTAAAGCGTCTTAAGGGTCGTCATTGGAAGAACAAAGACAAGGCCAAAGATAAAGGCTGGTTCTCAACAGAGAAAGACGGCGAGAAAAAGACACGCGTTGTCAACGGTGCTTGCATCTTCCATAACCCTCCGGGCTTCGAAGGTGGAACTGGTTGTGCATTTCACATCGCAGCTGTTGAAGCAGGCGAACGTCATATGGACTGGAAGCCAGACGTTTGTTGGCAAGTGCCCATTCGCCTAGAAGAACACATTGAGGATGGCGGATACGTCGTCTCAACCATTCGTGAATGGAAGCGCCGTGACTGGGGCGAAGGTGGAGACGAGTTTCATTGGTGGTGCACCGAATCGGCTGACTCTTTCATCGGCAAAGACCCCACATATACCTTCTTCACCGATGAGCTAACTGAGATCATGGGCAAGAAGGCATACGAAATCTTGGTGAAGATGTTGTCTGCTCCTGTCGGAGTGCCGCTTCCGCATCCTGCTCTTCGCAAGAAGGACTAATTCGATAGGGCTAGTTAGCCCTTTTTGGAAGACTTACGACGCTCTTCAATGCTGAGGCCGCGCTTACGAATACGGATGCTCTTTGGAGTCACTTCCACAAGCTCGTCGTCGCCAATCCATTCGATTGCTGTTTCGAGTGTGTGATCAACAGGAGCTGCAAGCTTCGGGCCATCATCATGGCTGTGTGTACGAATGTTGGTCTTTTCTTTGGCACGTACAGCGTTCACAACCATCTCTTCGCCGCGAGCACCTTCTCCGATGACCATTCCTTCGTACACCTCAACACCTGGCGCTACGAACAACACTCCACGCAATTGCAAGTTATCTAGTGCATATCCAGTGGTTGAACCAATGCGGTCTGCAATCATGGCTCCACCTAAACGGTGTGGCAATTCTCCTACCCATGGGGTCCAGCCTGCATGCGTTTGATGCAATAGCGCTGTTCCGCGTGTGCTGCTCATCAACATTGAACGGAATCCGATGAGTCCGCGTGATGGCGCTTCGAAAGACACAATGGTGCGACCCGGATCTCCAGGGCGAAGATCCGTTACGCGACCTTTACGAGGAGCAAGCCCTTGAGTGATGGTGCCCACGTGTTCGTCTGGAACGTCACACGTACCAGCTTCAAGAGGTTCGTGGCGCTTGCCGTTGATCTCTTTTGTGATTACTTCTGGACGACCTACTTGAAGCTCGAACCCTTCACGACGCATGTTCTCGATAAGAACTGCAAGCTGCAATTCACCTCGACCAGCAACACTGGTGACATCTGGAGAATCAGTGTCAGCAATTTTGATCGACACGTTTCCAAGAATTTCCTTTTGCAGACGGTCGCGCAAATGGCGACTCGTAACGAACTTTCCTTCGCGTCCTGCATAGGGAGATGTGTTTACGCCAAATGCCATGCGAATAACTGGTTCGTCAACTTCGAGGCGTGGCAACGGTGTTGTCACTGTGAGTGCTGAGATGGTGTCTCCCACTTCAACTTCAGGAATACCAGCAAGAACAAAGAGGTCGCCAGCCGAAATGGATTCAACTTCAGTTCTGCCAATACCGTCGAACACGCTGAGTTGCGCGATGCGGCGCTTCAACGGATTTCCATCGGTGTCTTTGCCCCACAAGGCGACTGTGTCGCCCTTCTTCATAACACCGCTATGTACACGACCAATAGCAAGTCGACCGAGGTACTCAGAAGCATCAAGGTTGGTTACAAGTGCTGCAAGTGGCGCAGTTGGGTCACCAGTAGGAGCCGGAACTGTTGTCAAAATGGTGTCAAGAAGACAAGAAAGATCTGCATCTGCTGCAGGCATTCCGATGCCAATCATTGCACGACCTTCACGGGCCACTGCCGAGATAACTGGGAAAGACAGTTGATCATCTGAACTAGCAAGATCGAGGAACAGTTGCTCAACTTCAACCAGAACTTCTTCAGGGCGCGCGTCCTGACGGTCAACTTTGTTGATGACCAAGATGACGGGCAAACCCAGTCCAAGTGCTTTTGAGAGCACGTAACGAGTCTGTGGCAATGGGCCTTCAGCTGCATCAACCAGAAGAACGATTCCGTCTACGAGAGCAAGCGCTCTTTCTACTTCTCCACCAAAGTCAGCGTGACCTGGTGTGTCCACAATGTTGATAAGGGTGCTTCCGTAATTGATACGGGCAGCTTTAGCAAGAATCGTGATTCCGCGCTCGCGCTCTTGGTCGTCTGAGTCCATGACCCGGTCGATAACTGCGGCATGGGATGCAAAAGCACCTGTAGACCTCAAAAGAGTGTCCACAAGTGTGGTTTTGCCGTGGTCGACGTGCGCCACTAGGGCAACATTGCGTAAGGAGTTTGTCATGGGGGTATTTCGTTTTCTGTCCGGCTATCCGGATTAATCGATGTCGTCTTCGGAATCGTCTTCGTCTTCGTCGAAGCGCACCCCGTAGCGCTCGGCAATGGCTGCATACTCATCATCATCGGTAGAACTCACTCGTGGTGAGTCACCAAGACCTAGGTCTGCAGCACTGGGGCCTGCTTGCTTCAATTTCCGCGCTTCTTCAAACCGGCGATGTCGACCTTTTTTCATGGTCGGTCTCCGAACATTTCATTGGCATAAATGCCTACTGGACAACCGAAACGAGTGTACAGGTCGGTGAGACAAAAAGATGAC
>CAIZMV010000355.1 GCA_903934195.1 uncultured Acidimicrobiaceae bacterium
AATGGACGAAGTTGAAGCAGCTCTCGACGATGTAAACCTTCATCGTTTCCTTGGTCTTGTCAGTGAATTCCGTCGTGATGCACAGCTCATCATTGTTAGTCACCAAAAGCGCACCATGGAAGCAGCCGACTGCCTCATGGGCGTTTCTATGCAGCCAGGTGGCTCTTCAAAGGTCATCACTGAACGTTCCACTGACGCTTTGACGCGTTAGGAACTCAGATGCTCGCCTCGGCTACTACAAACATTGCCATCGCCCTTGGCACTAGCGGTGCGGGAATCGCGATTCTCGTAGTTATTCGCAGTCGTCGGAATCGCACTCGTGTAGTCACGAAACCCGTAAAAGAGACGGTCACAGACGCAGCCCCCGTCGTTGTTGCTGAAGTTGTTGTCGCAGAGGAAGAAGTCATTGTTCCTGCCGCTGTCGTCGTTCCAGAAGTGGCCGCTGCGCCAAGCGTGCGCGAAAAGGCTGGTCGCACTCGGTCCTTGTTTGCTTCTGCTTTTCAATCTATACGTGGACGAGGCATCGACTCCGCTACGTGGGATGAGTTAGAAGAAACGTTGCTGCTCGCCGATATTGGTATCGGTTTAGCGACGCGTTTGCTTGACCCATTGCGTGCCGCCGTGAAAGAAGGCTCATTGCGATCACCAGACGAAGTGATTTCTGCTTTGCGTGATGGCATGACAGCTCAGTTAGCAACGTCTGATCGTTCATTGCATCTCGATGCCGTTGGTACACCAAATGTGTGGTTGTTTGTTGGAGTCAATGGTGTGGGCAAAACCACCACCATCGGAAAAATTGCAACGGCGCAAACTGCGCAAGGCACAACAGTTCTGATGGCAGCCGGCGATACGTTTCGTGCAGCCGCTGCTGAACAATTGCAAGTGTGGGCAGAACGCTCAGGTTCGGCATTTGTACGAGGCGCCGAAGGGGGAGACCCAGCGTCAGTCATCTTTGACGGAATTCAAAGCGCCGCAGCAAAAGGCATTCAATTAGTGCTTGGCGATACTGCCGGCCGTCTGCAGAACAAATCAAACCTGATGGAAGAACTGAAAAAGGTGCGACGAGTTGCCGACAAAGCCGAAGGCGTTGTGAATGAAGTTCTTTTGGTCATTGATGCAACAACCGGCCAGAACGGTCTTGCACAAGCTCGTGAATTTGCTGCCGCCACAGATGTCACTGGAATTGTGTTGACCAAACTCGATGGTTCAGCCAAGGGCGGCATCGTGTTTGCCATTGAAACCGAACTGGGAATTCCGGTGAAGCTTGTTGGATTAGGTGAAACCGCCGTTGATTTGATTGCGTTCGACCCATCAGAGTTCGTATCTGCGCTGTTCGAATAGAACACAATTCGTGCTGCCATCCTCGCAGCGGCAATGTCTGTAAAATGATGATGAACCAAAAGGTATTTATGTCGCATCGCCGTTTTTTCTCCCCAGTCGCAGCAGTAGTTACGTCAGCACTGTTATTCGCAGCGTGCGGGTCACCTGACCCTCTCGTTCTTTCATTGAAGTCTTCCCAAGTGAAGTCGGGCTCTAATCGTTCCAATCCGGCAGCAGCACGGAATGCAGAAGATGCAAAATTGGCGTATGCGCAAGACGTTTCGTACTCGGTTCTGAACGAACTTCCTGATCTTGGCGAAACAGGTGCCGCATGGTCGGTGAATCCATTGAAAGAAAACAAGGGAACTCTCAAAAAGTTGGCAGTCGCACTTGGTGTTCCAGGCGAAGTGGTGAAAGAAGACACCAACAACTTTTCAATCGGCATTAATGACAAAACAGGTGCAGGGCTGAGGCTCTATGTTGATGTCTCTAGCGCCTGGTGGAGTTATTCATCAGAATCAGTTGGCAGCGGTTCAGTATCTTCTCCCGCCTGCGCTCCTGATACTGAATGTGTTGACGCCGGTAGACCAGTCGTAGATCCAGCTCCGCCTGTGAATCTCCCTGACGAAGCAACGGCCATTGCGCGAGTAACGAAATTGTTGCAGGATGCCGACTTGCGCGTAAAGC
>CAIZMV010000356.1 GCA_903934195.1 uncultured Acidimicrobiaceae bacterium
CCCGGAATCACCATTTTCGATTGGAACGCTGCATCATCAGCCGAGAACCAGTGGAGATGGTTCGATAACAAATCATTGTGTTGCTTCGTCCACTTATCAACAACCGGACAAGCAGAGTTTGCATTGTTCCTGCGTCAACAACTCGATTCATTGCGCCCTGCTGGCACATTGCCAACAACAGTTGCAGTTGCACCGCTCATGCTCGGTCTCCCCCTTGCGAGAAACAACACAGGCGCTATGGTGACAGTTGTTCAGAAGAAACTGAATCTTGCTCTTAATCTTGTTGGTAAATCTCGACTGGCAACAGATGGCGCATTTGGCCCAGGCACCGAGCGCGCAGTCAGAGCATTTCAAACCACCTCGGTTCTCCCCGTTTCAGGCATAGTAGACAGAGCCACATGGGATGCTTTAGGGCTCGCAGCGCGGATTGATCTTGCTGTTCTTAAAATCGGAACACGCCACCCTGCGGTTTCGTCGTTGCAGCAAGCACTAGCAAAAGTCTTGAAGAAGAAGATCGCAAATACTGGAGTCTTTTCAGTAGCACTGGCAAACGATGTGAAGCTGTTTCAGAAAAGAGTTAACTTGCCGGTCAATGGACGAGTTGGGCCAAGCACGTGGAAAGTGTTGACCGCAGCAGCAGCGCTGACTAGCCCTTAAAGCGGGCGTTCCATGATGCATCACTCACCATGGTGATGTAGTTATCACGGTATTCACGCTTCAGACGCTTATAGGTGCGCGCAATGCGAAGCGAATACCGAAACACATCGCGCTGAATCGCCATAAACCGCTTGTAGTCACGTTCACAGATGAAACCCTCGTCGAAACGTGGGTGACGATACAGAATTTTGTCGTGGCGAATTGCTAAACCAACTGCACGAACATCAATTTGTGCAACACCAATGTCGTTTGAGCGGAAGAACTTTGGAATCCATCTACCAGCACCAGTCAATGGAGATAACAAGAACCCTCCAAGGCGAATAATCTTCGGGCGCGGTGCTGTAAAGCCAAGACTGAGAAGTTCAGGCGTTAGCGGTGCAGCTTTTTCCTCTGAGACATGACGTACTTCTTCGTGTTTGGCGGAATGGTCAATCTTCATCCATTCAGCTGGGCCAGCTAGGAAATCTTTCATGCCATGAATCATGTATTCAGCACTTGAATAGCGGTGCGAATAGGCGTTACGGAAACCAAAGCCCAAGAATCGCCATGCAAGGTGATGCCACTTGTGGTTGTCAAACACCAATGTGTCAATCAGTGCAAAGTTACGTACTTCGTAATACAACGACATCGGGTTGTTCTTTAGCGCAAAGTCTGCATGCCACACAGCAATGCCATTCAACGTAACTGTGTGCCTGCCCGTGTGCATCAGGCCAAAGGCCACATCGTCACCGCGCACAAAGACAGGTAACGGATTTTGAGGCGCGACATGCAGAGGGAATGCCGTGAACCACCACGCGGAATAATCGATTTCCGGCTCAAGGTGATCATGCACTGCTTCGTAACGGCTACGCAGATCAACACCCCGACCAAGTGCCCGCAACGGATACACCGAACGGAATTCATATGCAGATCCAGCTTCAAATTGCATCCACGGCAATTCCTCACTCATCATCGCGCCATGAATGCACAAGTCCGGATCTTTGGCGTAGGAGAACAGCGAGATCGTACGAACGATTGATTCAGGTTCAAGCGAGATGTCGTCATCCATAAAGACAACGTGGGTGCTCCACCCCTCTTCACGAAACGCTATGAGCCCACGCGCAAAGCCACCAGCTCCACCAAGGTTTGGGTTTGGCACTACATGTACCGGCGCCCCTGCAGGAAGTTGTGGGGCAAGATTGCGCGCATTGTCAACGACAAGTACATGAAGATGTCCTTGTACCGACGGTTCTGATGATTCAAGTTCAACCAGACGTTCGATTGTCTTGAGAACATACTCCTGGCGATTAAAAGTTGTGATTGACACGCCAAGACGCACTTCACGTTCTGGCGCTTGTGATGTTGTCCAAGTTCCCGACCGAACAACTACACCATCTTCAAGCGCAGTGACTGCGACATAAAACGACTCCGCTGCCAAAGCCCGGATATCCGCGCAATGCAAGGTGGTGGTTTCATCAGATGAGGCAATAACTGTCTCTGATGAGTTGGCATACGCAATCAGTTCAACCAAACAATGACCAGAGACATCCATCGAGACACCAATGTCTGAGATCTTGGTCAGTCGGCTCCATCGACCAGATGCAAAAGCACCAAATGCTGTATCAAAGGTTGCACGTCCGCCTTTTGACAGGGATAGTCCTGCCTCACCAATGACGCCATGTTGGTGTCGCACATACAAAGTCGGCTCGGAGAACCCCGGTGCCGGAATCTGAATTCGGGCGAGGAGGTGGGAAGTCACCCGTCTAGTTTCACAGAGGATTGACCGCGAACGGTGGCATTGGGCGATTTTCCCGCCTGTTTGCAAGGTAAAGATTTGCCACCTCGAGGGCCTCCTTGATGGTGACATCCATGTCGAGATATCGGTAGGTGCCGAGACGGCCGACAAATGTCACACCAGTCGCCTCGTTTGCCGCTTCGATATATTGCACCAACTGCTCTTTTTCCTTCACTTGGCGAATGGGGTAATAGACAATGTCTCCATCTTCTGCCAGGCGACTGTATTCGGTGTAAATCGTGCTGCCTTCGTGGGTTTCCCATGGTGCGAAATGTTTGTGTTCGGTAATGCGCGTGTACGGAACATCAACGTCGCAATAGTTCATAACAGGACATCCCTGCACATCACCGACTTCTTCAGTCTCTACAAAATCAAGTGTGCGATAACCGAGTTTTCCGAACTGACCCGAGAAATACTCATCAATGGGGCCAGACCAAAATACGTGTTCTGCATCAGCAAGTTCTTCCGGAGTAACTGTGCGACCAAGTGTTACTTCAATAAGCGGATGATCAAGAATTGCTTCCACTATTGGTGTGTAACCATCACGCGGAATCGCTTGATACGGGTGGTTGAAATAGCTGTCCTCGTAAGAGAATCTCACAGGCAACCGAGCCAAGATTGAAGCCGGCAACTCTGTTGGAGAAACGCCCCACTGCTTCTGGGTGTATCCCTTAAAGAAGGCCTCATACAGATCTCGACCGACAAATTTCAGAGCCTGATCTTCAAAACTGACCGGAGTTCCGATACTGGAATCAGCGCGCTCAGCAATGAACTGCTGCGCTTCATCAGGCGACATGGTGGCATTGAAAAACTGATTGATGGTATGCAAGTTCACTGGCAGTGAATACACATGACCGCCGGAAGTTGCCTTCACGCGGTGGTTATACGGCATCATGTCGCCGTACTTGTTGATGTAGTCCCACACATGCTTGTCGGCCGTGTGGAAAATATGCGGCCCATACACATGAACCATGACGCCATTGTCGCGACGTTCCGTATGTGCATTACCTGCAACATGTGAACGTCCGTCAACAACCCAGGTAGCTATTCCGGCTTCTGCTAGTTCACGTGCGATAACAGCACCGGAAAATCCGGCACCGACAATAACGATGCGCGCTGTCATTTAGTAAACGCTAGTGGCTAAGCCACGGGGCGCAGAGGCCATCAAGGTCTCGCACTTCAATCCGATCACGATTTTCCCAGACAACTTGGTTCTGTGGGTCTGCGCGAAGCTTGAAAACGTGGAACGACATCTC
>CAIZMV010000357.1 GCA_903934195.1 uncultured Acidimicrobiaceae bacterium
GTTGCAACTGTTGGAGGCAATGTTGGCGGGCGACCTTTCCACGGCATTTGCACATTGGTGTAATGCGGTTCATCGCCGAGACCAGCAAGTGTCCAGTTGCCTGGCACAGAAATTGATGTCCATGATTTCGTGTCATCAGAAATTGCAGATGCAGGAACTTCATTTACATCTTCATAACGTTTGATCTTCCATTGACCGTTTAATGACACAAACCAAGGACTAGTTGTACGGTCACCCTTACGCGCGGTGTCGAAATCTGTGTATGTGGTGTGAATAGAACGCATTGGTCGGCGATGCATCTGCACAATCTCAGGATCAGCCCAGGGTTTGACAAAACTTGTTTGAGAAATCGACATAACTACATCTTTCCACGCCACTCCTGGAATGGCAGACAGCGGTGGCGGAGACTAGGAATTCTCAGAGGGCTTGCGCTTAAAGCGCGTGCCCTTGACTTTGCTGGTCGCTTTCGAGGCCTGCTCTTTTGCTTTATCAAGAGTGCGTTCGGCCCAAGTAAATTCCTTTGCCAAAATTGCTAGACCAGCAATAATCACAAGAATGCCGGGGCCTGGTAGCACCAACATTGCAACCCCGGCCAACAACACCACGCCGCCGACAATCAGAATCACAAGGCGACGAATGTTTGTACGAATGAGACGAATCCATTCGAGCGGGTTATGAAGTCCACGGGCCATGCCAAATGTTAGACCAACCTATGGGCGCCACGAGTCCATGTCATAAGGTGAATGTCATGAGTTCGGCCTCCAATACTGCATTGGCAAAAGCCTCAATTCCCACCCTCATTATCTGTCTTGCACAGATAACTGGTGACGAGAAATGGTTGCGCGAACCCTTCCTTCCGAGGCGTGACACCAACTTGTTTCACGACGAAACAGGCGGACTGCCCGATGATGTTCAGGACGAAGTTCGCCGTGCCATGGCAACGGTTCTTGACGAGCTGAATGCTGGCACGCGTGTGGTGCCAAGCGATATTGATAATGAACAGTTCGTCACCATGATGCGCACGTGTGTTGCAGAGCAGGTAGCCCCTGAATATGCACCAATGCTGCAAGAAGAATTGGGATTCGTTGATCGTGATGTGCACTGGTCAACGGCCGTACCGCCCGAATTACCTGCTGGCTTCCGAGTACTGGTTATCGGATCCGGGTTTGCTGGAATTTGTGCGGCTATCAAACTTGGCCAGCTTGGAATTCCATACGTAGTAGTTGAGAAGAACTCCGACATCGGGGGAACATGGTTTGATAACAACTATCCCGAAGCCGGCGTTGACACCCCTAACCATTTCTACTCATATTCTTTTGCACCGAACACGCGCTGGAACAACTACTTCTCTAAACGTGCAGAGATTTGGAAATATGCCCGTGATGTTGCAGAACGTCACAACATCATTTCCAATATTGAGTTTTCTACCGAAGTGTCTTCATTGCATTGGAATAAGGACAGCAACTCATGGACTGCTGTTATTGAATCGAATGGAACAATGCGAAGCGAAGAGTTCCCTGTTGTCATCACAGCCGTTGGCCAATTGAACAGACCGAACTTGGCACCTGCACGAGGTATTGAAGACTTCACAGGTTCGTGGTTTCATTCAGCCCACTGGGATCATTCTGTTGACCTTGCTGGTAAACGTGTGGCAGTAATTGGTACTGGTGCAAGCGCAATGCAGTTCATGCGCACTGTTGCAGCAACTGCTGGCGACGTCACTATTTACCAACGCTCACCACAATGGATTCGCCCAAGTTCTGATTACCACCGCACTGTTTCCGCAGACACCATGTGGTTGCTGGAAAACGTTCCCTTCTATGCACAGTGGTACCGCTTCGGATTGTTCTGGCGATTCGGTGATGGATTATTAAACACACTGCGACGTGACCCCGAATGGCCACACCCAGAACGTTCAATGAACCGTCACAATGACCGTCATCGCCAGCAGATGACTGATTTTGTATTGACTTCCCTTGAAGGCAGGCCTGACCTGCTTGAAAAGTGTTTACCCACGTACCCGCCGTATGGAAAACGCATCCTCATTGATAACGACTGGTACCCAACGTTGCGCCGCGACAATGTTCACCTCATTTCAGAGGGCGTGGACCATGTCACGCCAACCGGAATTGTTGA
>CAIZMV010000358.1 GCA_903934195.1 uncultured Acidimicrobiaceae bacterium
ACTGGGTGCCTCACCCAACCTATGCAGAAGGAAACAACGGAACATTCGAAATCGTTGTTGCTGGACGCGAACTTGACAATGGCGATGTTGCCATCATGATGGTTGAAGCAGGCGGCACAGAGAAGTCATTCGAGTTCTATGCAGACGGCGCTCCAAAAGTGTCAGAGCAAACAATCGCAGATGGTCTTGAAGCATCAAAGGTATGGATCAAAGAGTCCATCAAGCTTCAGCGTCAACTCGTTGCAAGTGTTATTGCTACTAAGGGTGCAATCGTTCCTCTTGAGTACACACCAATTCTTGACTACACACCAGAAATTTTCGCAGCAGTTGAAAAAACTGCTACTCCGAAATTGGCAAAGGCAATCACAATTGCTCTGAAGGCTGACCGCAATGCGGCCACCGATGCAGCAGCTGCTGAAACAGTTGCTGAACTGTGTGGCCCTGAAGGTGCATTTGCTGGCCAAAGCGGCGCAGTGAAAGAAGCAGTTCGCAGTCTCACAAAGAAGCTTGTTCGTAAGCGCGTTGTTGAAGAAGGCATTCGTATCGACGGTCGCGGTCCTCGCGATCTTCGCGCAGTGACTTCAGAAGTTGGCACATTGCCAAGCGCACACGGCACTGGCTTGTTCCAGCGCGGTGAGACTCAGGTACTGAACGTCTGCACATTGGCCATGCCTCGCATGAACCAGTTGCTCGACACACTTGGTCCTGACAATTCAAAGCGTTACATCCACCACTACAACATGGCTCCTTGGGCCAATGGTGAAACTGGTCGTGTTGGTACTCCAAAGCGTCGCGAAATTGGACACGGTGCTCTTGCAGAGCGCGCGTTGTTGCCAGTCGTTCCTAGCCAAGATGAATTTGCATATGCAATTCGTTTGGTCAGCGAAGTTCTGTCGTCAAACGGTTCAACATCAATGGCTTCAGTTTGTGCATCAAGCTTGTCGTTGATGGACGCCGGTGTTCCCATTAAGGCTCCAGTTTCTGGAATCGCAATGGGTCTCATCTATGCAGAAGGTAAATACCTCACGCTCACCGACATCCTCGGTGCAGAAGACGCATTCGGTGACATGGACTTCAAAGTTGCCGGAACAGTTGATTGCGTAACCGCTTTGCAGCTTGACACCAAGATCGACGGAATTCCTGCCGATGTATTGTCAGCAGCTTTGCAACAGGCTCGCGATGCTCGTATGACCATTCTTGACAGCATGAACTCAGCGCTTAACGCGCCACGTTCAACTGTTGCTGATACCGCACCGAAAATTGTGTCCTTCACAATTCCTTTGGACAAAGTCGGTGAAGTCATCGGGCCTAAGGGCAAGGTCATCAACACCATCCAGCAAGAGACAGGTGCAGACATTGCAGTTGATGATGACGGCGCAACCGGCATCGTCACAATTGGTTCACCAGATAACCACCGCGTTGAAGAAGCAAAGGCTCGCATTCTTGCGATCGTTGATCCTCCAACCGCTGAACTCAACGCAATCTACGATGGTCGCGTTGTCAGCATCACGAAGTTCGGTGCATTCGTCAACATCCTTCCTGGACGCGATGGCCTTGTGCACATCAGCAAGTTGGGTAACGGCGAGCGCGTGAACAATGTTGAAGACATTCTCACCCTCGGTGACGTCATCAAGGTGCGCGTTGAAGATGTAGACGACAAGGGCAAGGTCAGCCTGACCCCTGTCGATGCAGACGGCAACGACCTTCCTGGTGGCGGCGGTGGCGGCGGAGAACGTCGTGAGCGCAGTGACCGTGGACCTCGTGAAGATCGCGGAGACCGTGGTTCTCGTGACCGCAATGACCGTGGCTCACGTGATCGCAATGATCGCGGACCTCGCGAAGACCGTGGACCTCGTCAAGATCGTGCGCCTCGTGCAGACGGTCCAGTCGAAGTCTCATTCGAAGCAGAATTTGATAGCGAAATCCGCTCGGAGCTCGGTGACCTTGGTCCCGATACCCGTGGTGGAGACGACCGTGGTGGAGACCGCGGTAATCGTCGCCGTCGATAACCATTGCCAGCGACTACGGTCTTTCACATGATTCGTGTGGGAGTAGTTGGAGCAGCTGGAAAAATGGGATCCACAGTCTGTGATGCAATAGTCGCAGCTGATGGTCTAGAACTAGCAGCCGCTGTCGACTTGGTCGGCAGCGGCGGTTCTGTTCATGGGCTCACCATTGCAGCAGACCTGAAGGCGTTGGCAGACGCCAAGTGCGACGTGGTGGTTGACTTCACCGTTGCTGCAGCAGCACGCACCACGTTGCCCTGGTTGGCACTTCACGGCATGCACGCAGTTGTAGGCACTACGGGCTTTTCAGATGATGACCTTGCAACTTTTCGTAAGGCGTTCACCGGAAGCAATTGTCTTATTGCAGCCAACTTCGCAATTGGTGCAGTTCTCATGATGAAGTTCGCTGAACAAGCGGCTCCGTATTTTGAAACAGCTGAGATCATCGAGTTCCATCACAATGCAAAAGCTGATGCACCAAGCGGTACTGCAATGGCTACTGCTCAGCGCATGGCAGCAGCTAGTGATGAATGGGCAGCTGACCCCACAAAGCACGAGGTAATACCTGGTGCTCGCGGAGGTGTTGGCCCTGGTGGCATTCACGTACACGGAGTGCGCATGGTGGGCATGACTGCGTCACAAGAAGTGATCTTGGGTACTGCTGGTCAAACCTTGGTGATACGCCACGATTCAAACGATCGTGTCAGTTTTATGCCAGGAGTTGTCTTGGCGTGTCGCAAAGTCGGAGACCTGAAAGGTCTCACGATGGGAATTGATTCGCTGTTGTAATTACTTCAGCGATGCAATTGCTGCGTCGTAATTTGGTTCGTTCGCGATGTCTGAAACAAGTTCTGTATGAAGAACTTTTCCGTTTTCGTCTACAACAACAACTGCACGTGCAAGAAGACCTGCGAATGCACCTTCGTTGAGGCCTACGCCGAACACTGAACCAAAGTCGGTCCGGAATGACGATGCGTTTTGTACGTTGCTGAGACCTTCAGATCCACAGAAACGACCTTGAGCGAATGGTAAGTCTGCCGACACGCAATACACGACTGTGTTGTCAAGAGATGACGCAAGTGCGTTGAATGTACGAACGCTTGTTGCACATGTTGGTGTGTCGACGCTTGGGAAGATGTTGAAAACAACGCGCTTGCCAGCTAGCGAGTCGTTGCTGAACTCTTGCAAGTTGCCAGCTGTCAATGTGAATGTGGGAAGTGATTTTCCTGCAACAGGAAGATCGCCAACGGTGTTGACGGGCGTGCCGCCGAATGATGTCTGAGCCATGTAGGAGAGCCTAACCAGCGGGCAGGCTTACGACTCAGGTGCGCCAGGGGACTTTCGACGTGATGTCTGGATGAACGTGAGGGCAAAAAGTCCACCAACAATCCACCACTGGTACTGGTCAATCCAGTCGAGGGCAGATCGAATCTGGCTCTCAAATGCTTTGCCCCCGTACCAAAGGACGATGAGGCGAAAGATGATGCCCGAGGTGACAGCAGCAATGAACTTACGTGGCTCGAGCCGGAGATGGCCAAGGAGAAGGCACGCAATGTTTGAACCTGGAAGGAAGAATGCTGCGATCCACCCACCCCGAATTGCCATGCGCTCGGTCCATCGGTAGATGCGAGGCATTTCCCCAACCTGAGACTCGGTCCAACGCAACGCGCGTTCTCCGAACAGCCGACCAACATAGAACAGGGCAAGAGCGGCCATAAGAAGTCGGACGAATCCAATCAGAAAAAATGGCAGTGGGTCGATGAAAGGTACGGCGCCAAAGAGGTTTCGGCTGCGAGAACTGAGCATGAGGATGAGGATCGGATGGTCATCCACCAAGGCAGGGCCGATATTGGTGCCAATGGTGCCAGCGGCAAACAGCACGGAGGTAAAAGCAATGAGTAGTTTGCGCATCTGGGCAACCGTAGTGCCTGCGGGCTTTCACGATGCGTCACTGCATTGCTACGGTTCACTATGTCGTGGCAAAGGCCACTGAAACACAGGGGGACACTATGAAGGGTTTAATGCAGCCGACACAATTGTCGATTAGCTACCTATTTGATCGCGCGGAAAAGTACCACCGCAACAAGCAAATCATTACTGCCACAGCAACTGGCCGTGAGCGCATTACATATGGTGAATGGGCAGATCGCACACGTCGCCTTGGCGGCGTTCTCGACACATTGGGTATCTCACAACTTGGTCGAGTGGCAACATTTGCGTGGAACACCGCTCGTCACCTTGAGTTGTATTTCGCAGCGCCGTGTTCAGGCCGCGTGTTGCATACCTTGAACATTCGTTTGTTCCCCGAGCAGATCACATACATCGTGAATCATG
>CAIZMV010000359.1 GCA_903934195.1 uncultured Acidimicrobiaceae bacterium
ATGTAGTTGCCGCCTTCCACCATGATGGTGTCGCGCACATGTTGCAGCGCGCGTTCGCATTCCTGTGTTTCGCTGTCCGAGTGAAATGCAGAGCGATATGTATACGGGCCCCAAAATTTGATGATGCCTGGCATTGCAGGTTCTGCCGGCCAACGACGAGGGTCGCCGGTTAATTGAATAGCACCACCTGTTGCACCGTGGTAACTGCGGTACGTAGACATAACTTTGTTGCGACCTGTATGTAGACGCGCCATGCGTATCGCATTCTCGGTTGCTTCAGCACCACCATTTGTGAAGAACACCATGTTCAAATCACCAGGCGCAAGCTCTGCAATCAGTCGTGCTGCTTCGCTGCGCTCTTCGTTTGCATGAAACGGTGCAACAGTGCACATCTTGTCAACTTGTGCCTTGATGGCTTCCAGCATCTTTGGGTGTTGGTGTCCAATGTTTACGTTGATCAACTGGCTAGAGAAGTCAAGATAACGCTTTCCGTCTTCATCCCAAAAGCACGACCCTTCAGTGCGCGCAACAACAAGAGGGGAGATAAGGGACTGCGCAGACCATGAATGAAAAACGTGTTTACGGTCGTTAGTGAATGCTTGAGAAGCCATGACCAACTCTAACCGAGCACACACTGCGGGCTCTATAGGCGCAGGGTTTGCGGAGGTGACAGCGGATCTGAAAATCGGGCAAGTACGGTGGGGTTATGCATTTCTCGAAGCGCGCGCTAGCTGTAGTAGCACTTCTCATTGCTGGCGCCATCACCTCGACTTCCGCACAGGCAATTACTGTTTCTGCCCCATGGACAAAAGCACCCATCAAGGTGGCGTATGGCGGCACAGTGTGGTCCACATCTACTACCGGCGCTGCATTGTCTTTCACTGTGAAAGGCAAGTCTTTTGCTATGTGGTTCACAGCAGGACCGAAGAACGGCAAAGTGGCCGTGTATGTGAACGGGAAGCGCTCGCGCATTGTTGATCAGTACGCCCCAAAGACAATTCGTCGTGCTGTCGTAATGACGCGTGCGAAAGCAGTCAACACAGTCATGGTGGTTGCGTTGTCTACGAAGAACAAGAAGTCATTAGGCACCAAAGTTACAGTCGACGCTTTTTCTCCGAACGCCTATCGTTGTGGAAAGGGTTGTGTTCGTACACCTATCCCTCATTCTGTTCCGGGCAAGGTTGAGATATCGGGCACAGACCAAGTGTGGTACCCGTCTGTTGTACCTGAATCAACTTCCCGCGAATGGGTAGTAGCGATCGGCAGTTATGTTCGTGGAAGAGACGTGTTTCCAATTGAGACTGCGGTTCCAGTAATTCGAGCTGCTGCATGTGACCAAGCAAAGAAGGTTCCTCGTGGAGTCGTCATATTGTCTTTCGGTTCACAAAATGCCACCGGCACAACAGGTTTTGGTAAGACAATTACCAATGAACAAATAGTTGCAACAACTTCGGCGTGGGCAACTGGACTTGCTGAATGCGGTACAGGGCCGTGGGAAGTATCAATCGGCACAAGTAACTCAGGCGCAGTCTCTCGCTTCAACGGTTATATGGGTGGAATGGCGTGGGCAAAACTTGTCTCTGCTGCTCAAGCTGAATCAGATCCTCGAACAGTCGTGTCTGGGTCTGTCGACTTAGAACCTGGCTGGGGGCCACCTGGTCAAGCGCGCGCATGGGTTGACGGTTATGTGCGTACAACAAACTCGCGTCTTTGGAACTTTGGCTCTGCAGATGGTTGCCCACAAACAATCAGTGCTGATCTCACATGCAATAACGGCTGGACTATCGATGACGTCTTGTGGGTGTCAGCACACGCTGGCCCAAACATTTTTGCAATGCCACAAATTCATACGAAGAGCGGCGCTCTCTCTAGGCAATGGGCAGTACTTGCTGCTCGCGCATTAGAGATGAAGATGCCCCTACGTCTTGCAGCTCTCACTGTCCAGACCGCGGCATGTACCCAGGTAAAGGGTGGTTGTCCGACAACTGGCATCTCGGCGTGGGATGCATGGGCGCAATTGCGTCGTGCACTTGATGCAATTCCCGCAACCGCTGGCATGCCACTCGGGGCACCGATGGATATTCGTTGGGGTTGGGCAAACGGATTCGTAATCCCGCCTCCAACTACGACAACAACGTCAACCACTACTGTCGCGCCAACAACCACTACCGTCGCGCCAACAACCACTACGACGAGCACGAGCACAACTACGACGACGACCACGACTACCTCAACGACGACCACAACCACAACCACCCCGGTTGCCCCTGGCTAATCAGCATCCCAGGTAATTTGCGGGCATTTTTGATGAATTAGGCTCGCATCATGAGCCGTTTA
>CAIZMV010000360.1 GCA_903934195.1 uncultured Acidimicrobiaceae bacterium
CACCAACTCGTCGAGTCGGGCTGCTCCATCGAGCATGGAGTACTCAGTATGAACGTGGAGGTGTGTAAATGACGAACCCACGAACTTTCCCGACTCCTTTTGTACTCACTGACAGCCTTGTGCTGTCGAGCAAGTGAACTGCACTGCGAGTTCTTAAATTAGCAGTCGGGTGCGCCTTCGGCATCAGAGACGCCGTGGAGGGTTTTTTATGCCCTCTTCGCAAGTAAAGGGACCAACATTTCGTCTGCCGTTAAAGAACCGTGACGGCAGACCAATGGGAATGCCCCACTATCGAGAGGTTCTTCAAAACTCACAGGCTGGTGAGCTACCAGAGCCACATCACCCAGACGGCGTTTCACTTCATCGCTCATGCGCGGCCCAAACCATTTTTCGTCGATTATCTGATCAGCAGTCGCCACCCATGCAACATCTGTATACATGGAACACGCATCAACCAGAGCCGCAGCGCGACCACGTTTTGCGTGTAACCATCTGAAGCGTCCTTCGCCTGACTGATGATCAACGAGATCAACAATTTCCCGCGGAGGAATAATGGTGCGCTCGCCGACATGAACTTGACCATGATCTGCAGTCACTATCAACACTGTGTCAGGTGGCAGTACAGACAAAATGTCTGCAACTATCCCATCAGCAGTGCGCAATTCAGAATCATAAAAGTCACCAAAGCCGCGTTCGTGTGCAATCTTGTCCACGCCGTCGTAATAGGCGTAGACGAAATCTTCACCAGAATCGAGGGCCTGACGAACAAGCACCGGAATGCTGCTCGCTGCGCGCCAACCCATGTGCTTGACGTCGGCAAGATGAGCAAGAGTGAATCCGCTCCCCTCTAATTCACCTTTGCTGAGAACCGGAACTCGCGAGCCAAGGAACGGTGGGCACGGTTGCACCAAATTGGGCGGATACCGGCGACGTAGATCCCCGTTCTCGTCTCCCCACCGCAACACATTCATCACCGTGTCACCCATATCGATGCGGTACCCGAGAAGTCCGTGTTCCCCCGGGGAAAGGCCAGTTGTGAGTGAGGTCAACGCCGTGGCAGTAGTCGACGGAGCAACGGTGGTGATGAAAGAGCCTTCGAAACCGGACAATGTGGGCATGCAGTGTTTGTGAGCGTGAAGCTGATTCCAGCCAAGGCCGTCAATCAGAAGTACAACGACGCGCTGCGCTCCGCTAACAGTGGCTGGCATCCACGCAGGCACGCTTCGTGGGCCGCCTGGAGCACACAACGCAGGGATAACGCCCGAGAGGCACCCATTGGCGTAATTGGGCAGAACTGGCGACGGAACACTCACCTCACTATCCAACCACCTACGATGGGCATGTGCGAGTTTCTACGCGAGGCGATTATGCCTGTCGAGCCCTATTGTCGCTAGCGCTCCATTCCGAGACCGCACTGCCGACCTCTGTCAGAGATATCGCCGAGCGCACCGCACTACCCCAGCCCTATCTCGAGCAAATTCTTCTCGCCCTAAAAGGTGCAGGCCTTGTTCGTTCAAAACGAGGAGTCGGAGGCGGTTATGTCTTGGCCAAAGCCCCTAGCGACATTCGCCTCTCCGACATTATTTCTGCAGTTGATGGCCCCATCACGCTTGGCGACTTTGGGCAACCGCATCAAGACGGCTCGTGTGACCACGAGGGGCAATGTGTATTGCTAGCAATTTGGGATGTTGCCGCTCACCATATGCGCGATCACCTGAACGATTACACGCTCGCCACTATTGCATCAGCCGCAACAGGCACAGGCCCTTGGCCGAAGAATACTCCGCACTCCCACTGAGTAGCGGAAATTATCTCTCAGGAATCTCGAACGAGCACTTTGCAATGATTGCTGCCATATCGGCAGGCAACGTTGCTTCGAAAGACATCTCTTCTCCGGTACCAGGGTGAATCAGAGTCAATCGACGTGCATGCAACATGGGTCGTGGTGCAACCAGGGCTGACTTTGCGCCGCCATACATGGAGTCACCAACAACTGGATGACCGACAGCAGCAAGATGCACACGAATCTGATGCGTGCGACCTGTTTCAAGCGAGCATCGCACCAATGTCAATAACGCAGGGTGATTGAATTCGGTCTCAACTTCAAGATGCGTGCGAGCCCATTTACCGTTATGCACAACAGCCATACGCATCGGGTCGCGTGGGTCTCGTCCCATCGCTGCATCAACAACTGCTGTTGGTGAATCAAAGTGACCCCACGCAAGAGCAATGTACTCACGACCTACTTCGTGTTCAGTCAGTGCTGCAACTAACGAGTCATACGCACGCTGCGTCCGCGCGACCACCATCATTCCCGTTGTACCAGCATCTAGACGATGAACAATTCCGGGACGAGCAGGTTGACCTACGTCAGCTACTTCCGGATACAGAGCCAATATGCCGTTCACTAATGTTCCGAGCCCATGACCAGACGCAGGGTGCACAACAAGACCAGCCGCCTTATTCACCACAATGATGTCTTCGTCGACATACACAACGTCAAGCACAACACTTGCGTCTGGACCAGGAGGTTCAGCGACAGGAACCATGTCGAGATCTACAACAACTACTTGTCCTTCACGCAAACGCACTTTCCCGGAAGGTGCTGGAGTGCCGTCAACAGTGGCACCGCCACTAGCAATCAGTTTCGATGCATCAGTACGTGAAATGTCAGCGATAAGCGACACAATTCGGTCAAGCCGTTCATTGTTCAATGCCGATGGCAGTGTTTCTTCAACTTTCATGTGTGTTGTCAACACCTTTTCCGCTACGTGCTTCCATCAGCATGGCAGCAATAAGTGCACATGCACCCACAGTTATCGATGAATCTGCAACATTAAAAACTGGAAACCACTGCAAGTCGATGAAATCAACGACTCGACCATGCAGCCAACCTTCGCCACGGAAAATTCTGTCGGCAATGTTTCCTATTGCGCCAGCGACAATCGCACACAATGCAACTGCAGACAACTGAGTCGTGGCCTTACGCACGGCTCGAAACAGAAAACCAACGGCGATGATTGCAAACACACCTACCAATGGGCCTAGTCCCTGTCCTTGTGAGAACGCAAAACCGCTATTGAATCCGAGCGAGAACTGCAATGAACCAATGATGTGAATGACTCGACCATCGGCCAATGCTGACACTGCCCAGGACTTTGTCACTTGGTCAAGCAAAACCACAAGCACAATGAGTATCGCCTGCCGGCGAAATGCGAACACGGGTGTGCTGGAACGCCTAACGGCGTCCTAGTCCACCGGCACGTTCAGTAACAAGCTCTGTTGCCCAAGGAATTGCGCGCAAACGCTCCTTAGGAATTGGCAAGACTGAAACAACCGAATAGCCGTACTCGCCAGTTTTCATTCGAGCAAGTGATGCATCAATCTCTTCAACTGTTTGGCGAGCTGCTGCTGACAACACAAGATCTTGCTCACGCTCAACGACCATGGTGTCGCCTTCGCCGCCTTCATCGTCAAACTTCACGTCACCCATTTCAGCATCAGCGATCATCGCGTTTGCTTCACTCTCGAGGCGATTTGCTTGGCCGACCAATTTGATGCGCTCTAACTGAAGTGCTTCGCGTTGTGCGAAAAGGAACTTCAGATCAAAATCCTTTGATGAAGTGATGCCATCTTCTGAAGGACCCTTCACAATGACGGGGCGCTTTGGTGGCTCTGGCTTCTTCGCAACCTTTTTTGCAGGTGCTGGTGGCGGAGCTGGAGCGGCGACAACAGGAGCCGCAGCTACAACTTTTGCAGCTTCAACTTTCTTTGCAGGAACAACTTTTGCAGGAGCTGCCTTCTTGGCCGGAACAACTTTCTTCGCAGGAACAGCCTTCTTCACAACCTTCTTTACAGGTGCAGCTTTCTTCACAACCTTCTTCGCTGGAGCAGCTTTCTTCACAACCTTCTTTACAGGTGCAGCTTTCTTCACAACCTTCTTTACAGGTGCAGCTTTCTTCACAACCTTCTTTACAGGAGCAGCCTTCTTTGCAGGAGCTTTCTTTGCAGGAGCCTTTTTGGCTGGCGCTGCTTTCTTAGCTGGCGCTTTCTTTGCAGGAGCCTTTTTGACAACCTTCTTCGCGGGGGTGGTCTTTTTCTTCGTTGCCATAATGAGCACTCTCTCCTTGCATCGGGCATCCGCCCGTGTTGCCCCGTGAGGCTACGGCCGAAAAGGGTGTTTTCTC
>CAIZMV010000361.1 GCA_903934195.1 uncultured Acidimicrobiaceae bacterium
AAAGATAACTGCGCGACCTGACGTATCAATTGCTTCGATAATGGATTCTTCGACTGTTAACCCATCATGTAATGCCTCACGGAATCGCGTGACAATAAACAGTGCGTAGTCAATGCCGACTCCCAGGCCAATCATTCCGACCATTGACGTCACTGCATCAGGCATGGACATGAAGTTGCTGACGATACCCACAATGGAGGAAGCAACGATGAGGCCGATCAACGCGATACCGATTGGCAGACCCATTGCAATGATGGAACCGAAAGCCAGAACCAAAATTACGATCGCTGCCAAGATGCCAAGGGCTTCAGTTTCTGGCAGTTGCATTTCCTCAAAAATCAATCCGCCGTAACCAACGTTGACACCTGATGCGCGAAGTGGGGCTGTAACTGCTTTGATTTTTACACCGAGAGCGTTGAGTTCTTCTTGATTCAAACGCGGAACACTGATCTCGGCAAAAGCGATAGTGCGATCTTTGTTGACTTGTGTGGGAACGCTGTATGGCGTGTTGATATCAACTTGATCGACTGCATCTACCGCTGCGATTGCATCAGAGATTTCTTTCTTTACATCGGCGTCGTCGATTGTTGTTGAAACTTGGAAGACCAACTGTGAAGAAACTCCACCCTGGTTGGGGTTGACCTGTGCGAGTAATTGTTCGGCTTGGCGAGCTTCACTTTGTGGCATGGCCATCTCCGTACGAAAATCCGGGCCGATTGCGGAACTAGCGAAAACCATGGCGATTGCTAATGGAATCCAAATTGCAAAAACAACGATGCGCCTATGGCGCACAGAGAAACGGGCAAGTGAAGAGAGCATGGGGGTCCTATTCGGGGGAACGGTTGCATCTCTAGGCTACGAAACGGAACACTGTGATGGCTACATGGCGGTACCGTTTCGGTAGATGGAAACACATGTCACACCGCCAAATGCGCCTGAAGATCAGGTGTTGTCTGGGCGTATCACACGTTTAGATCGCGGGTGGAGCACGGTGTTATTGGATACTTCCGAAAGTATTCGAGTGCGCAACATTGGCGTTGAAGTGGCTGTCGGCGACATGGTGTCGGTCTCACCTGATTTTGAACGTATAGATATGGTGCATCCGAGGCGTAGTGCGTTGACACGACGTAACTCATTTGAAGGCGCACGAGGCATGCGCCAAATAGTTGCATCAAACATTGACACGGTGTTTTTGGTTCATTCTGTTAACTCTCCGCCGAATCAGCGTCGACTTGAGCGTGAGTTGGTATTGGCATTTGATAGTGGTGCAACGCCTGTTCTTGTTTTGACAAAAACTGACACCATTAGCGCTGAAGCAGCCAAGGCATCACGTGCAGTTTTTGCGGAAATCACTTTTGACGTAGATATTGCGTTGGTGAGTTCTGTGACTGGTGAAGGCCTAGAAAAGATTCGAGCATACGCACGACCACACACCACGATTGTGTTTATCGGGGCAAGTGGAGTTGGTAAGTCAACTTTGGTTAATGCACTTGTTGGCTACGAGATACAACGCACTGCCGAAGTACGTGAAGATGATCAGCGTGGGCGCCACACAACTGTTGCTGCAGAATTGATTGCGCTGCCCGGTGATGCGTGGTTGCTTGATACCCCCGGCTTGCGGGCAGTTACTTTGTGGACAAGCAGCGACGGAATTGAACGTGCGTTTCCCGATGTGTTTGGTTTGGCTGGCTCGTGCAG
>CAIZMV010000362.1 GCA_903934195.1 uncultured Acidimicrobiaceae bacterium
GCAGATTTTCAAAGGCGTATTGAGCAAGCACGACTAAAGATTCAGCCATGAGTGAACGACCGGCACGCGACTTATCAATCCAGTAGCCGATGGTTGCAGATTGAAATGCTCCGCGAACAACATTGTTCAGATTGATCTCTCCTGCGAATGCACCATCGACAAAGATGCCGAATGCATATTGAGAACCGGCAAGTCGTTCACGGTCTCGTGCGCCACATCGCGCAGCAAACACGTCACGGTTTTGTTCAGGGTCTGGGTGATGCACCATTCGCATTGGTTCCCATACCGTTAGCCATTCGCCATTGCGACGACGCACTTCGCTCCACCCTGTGAAATCTTGCGGAACAAGTGGGCGCAACACCACGCGGCGGCCATACAAGCGAAGTCCAACGTTCGATGGTCGTGCTGGATGAACCGCGGTCATGAATTCAGTCTGGCACGGTGGGCAACCCCATCGAGAAGTCCGCGGGTTGACACGGTTATCTCAGAGAGCTGCAGACGGCGCATGGTGGCAACAAGAATGCAGCATCCGGCCACGATGATGTCTGCTCGATCTGGGCCAAGGCCAGGGTTTTGCACACGCAGCGCTAGCGGCTCTGTTGCCACCGTGCGAAAAACATCTTCCACGGCCTCGCGTGACAACGCCATGCCATGAAGTGCTGTGTCGTCGAATTCGTGTAGCCCTAGTTCAACAGCAGCAATGGTGACAATGGTGCCTGCAACGCCCACTGTGCGTATTGGGCTGGCAACGATGGGGTGGTCTCGAGTGATGTCTTCCAATTCATCAGACACTGCACCAATCAGGTTGGTGAGATCTTCAGGTCGTGGCAGGTCTGAGGAAATATGAGAGTCAGTTGATGTCACTGCACCGAACGGAATGCTGGCAAAGACATCTATTGATTCTGTTCCGACTGTGTATTCGGTACTGCCTCCACCAATGTCAATTACCAAGGTGGGCGTATCGATGACGGGAAGTCCAATGAGCGCTCCAGAAAATGTCAAGGCTGCTTCGTCGGATTCTGACAACACCTCAAGGGATACCTGTGTTTTCGCTTGCAGTAATTCCCTGAAGGTGGCGGCATTGCGGGCTCGCCTACATGCGGCGGTTCCGACGATGTGAATAGTGGTGGCGCCTAACGAGGTAGCGGTGGTTACGTATGACGCAATGACGTCAATAGTTCGTGTCATTGCTTCAACGGAGAGTTCGCCAGTTGAGTGGAGCCCTTCTCCGAGACGTGTTGAAGTGATTACACGCGTGAGTTCTTTGCCATGTTCATCAATGACAAGAAGATTCGCAGAGTTGGTACCTACGTCGATAGCTGCAAACGTGACGGTCATAGTGGCTGTGCGTAGGAAACGCCACGTTCGTCGAGTTGTTGCGAAACCCATTTACCAACAGCGTCATCGCCACCTGCAAGCCAATGTGCAAAATGTGCGTGTAAACACTTAACGCCACGTCGTGTGCCACCAACACCGGCAGATGGGCGGGGTCCTTCATGTGATGTGGGAATCATTGCGTCACGTCGTTCCTGGTAACGCACATGAATTGCATCAATTGCATCTAGGCCAATGATGGCTTCAACAGTGTTGACACCACCATCAGCTTCCAATGTGCTGACCGCATGGACTTCTGTGTTGCCAACAAGCCAGTACAACGTTGGCATCGGTGTGCCATCTTCTAAAAGAGGGGCATTCATCAGAACAACGGGAGCACCATCAGTAGCGCGAACCACAACGCGAAAATCTCC
Source organism: uncultured Acidimicrobiaceae bacterium (assembly GCA_903934195.1). Classification (GTDB taxonomy): domain Bacteria; phylum Actinomycetota; class Acidimicrobiia; order Acidimicrobiales; family Ilumatobacteraceae; genus UBA2093. The sequence continues at coordinate 1,749 of CAIZMV010000362.1, forward strand.
TTGTGGAATGCGACCAATTAGGGCAGTGACAGCGGCGAGATCTTCAGGTGAAGGGGATGCGCCGGGTAGTTGCATGAATTAGCGAACGACAAGCCACACAAGAACAGCAACAACTACTACAACAACAGGGATTGCCCGCTTGAGAATTGGGCTGCCTGCAGCACTGAGAAGATCGAGTGGTGCAACTTCTGCACTTTCGATGGTGCGAACACCGCCGGTTGGGGCTGCTGCTGTTGCCGCTGGTGCTGGTGTTGCTGGTTGTTCTGCAATAAGAGCATTCAAGTTGACAACAAACTGAGCCAACAATTTGTCGCTGATGTCTGCCATTGCGCCGCGGCCAAACTGTGCAACTTTTCCTGTAACGGAAAGATCTGTGTTGACGGTGACAGAAGTATTGGATGCATCAACTGCAGTCATCTCTGCAGTGATAACTGCTGCTGCGTTGCCCTTGCCTGTTGTGTCACGGCCTTCGCCTTTGAGCACTACTTTGTGGGCAGCATCATCGCGTTCGATAAAACTTGCCTGGCCTTTGAACTGTGCCTGGATTGGTCCGACTTTGACTTTGACTACTCCGCGGTATGTCTCGCCTTCGATTTCTTGCAATTGGGCGCCAGGCAGGCAGGGTGCAATGCGCTCGACGTCAGTAAGAATGCGCCATGCATCTTCCACGGGAACTGCAACAGTGAATTGATGATTTAGGTCCATGTGTCGAGATCCTCTGTGGTGTCGATATCTGCTGAATTGCCTTCACAGGCTACTTCCCGAACCAGTTCAGGGTGCAGGTGAATGAGACTTCGTGCCCCAGCATCTGGGTCTGCTTCGAGGTCTTCAAATGTGTCCCACACGCTGGAATGAAGTCGTACAGGGTTGCCTCGTGTGCCGTTGTATGTGGCAATCGCAATGGGGGACGTTGATGACGCAACATTGGTCCACGCCTGCGGTGTGAGAAATGGTTGGTCAGCTAGCCCGACAACAATGGCGTCATAGCCGTGACTGCGTGCAAAATTTATGGCTGTGATCACGGAACTGCGTTGACCCGTTTTCCAATCCGGATTATGAACTTCCTCGACATCACCGATGTAGTTGCTGATGTCGAGAGCGCCCGATACGACAATAAATCCATCTAGGCGCGAACCGGCCATGGCGTTTAGTGAATGCGAGATGATTGCGTGGCCATTGATGAGCGACAACAATTTGTGTTGAGAGCCCGTAAAGCGCGTTCCAGAGCCAGCAGCCAGAAGGACCCCGAGGGCGGTGCTGTGAGGTGCTTCCATTCGTAATAGCCTGCCTGAAATGGTTCGGGTTGGCACATTTCTGCGCGGGGTAGCCGCAATCTGCATTCTCAGTGCATTGCTTCCTGTCGTACCAGCCAGTGCAGCAGGCAATTCTGGCAAAGATGTTTCGTTGCGACACTTACAAATGCCGGGCGAGCGCACCCGTCAACGTCCTCAGATTGCGATTGATGCCATTCGGGCTTTAGGTCTCATTATGCGTACGGAGAATAAGGAAGACCCCACCTACTTGGCATCGCGACGTGTTGTTTCGAACGGTGTTGCAAAACGTCTTGCGTTAGACCCGACGGAACTGAATAAAGCATGGTCGCGTGCGCCACGTGATCATCAGATAGCAGTGTTGTCGGCGCTCACACAATTAGCAGTGCCGTATCTCGAAGGCAAAGAAGATTCATATGTGAAGATGGATTGTTCAGGGCTTCTGTGGTTTGCATGGCGAACGGCGGGTGTTGACATGCCGCGTCAGGCAGTGTCGCAACTTGATCGTCGTATGCGTGTTGAACGCGAAGATGCAATTGCAGGAGATATCACCGGCGAGGGAACTCATGTACAGATGTATCTGGGTGTTGGGCTTGCAATGATTCATGCACCATTTGGTGGCAAGTTTGTGAAATTCAAAATCATGTCTGCTGAACAAGCTGCGCGAGTTGTGTGGACAAACCCAAGCAATATCGCAACATTCCGCCTGTAGCGGTTAGTGAATTGCGCCGTCGCTGGCGCCAAGAGGCGAAGCATTACGCCCTGTGCGTGTAGCAATGATTTCGCCCACGATTGAAATGGCTGTTTCTTCAGGCGTACGTCCACCGAGGTCTAGGCCAATTGGCGAATGAATACGGGCCAAATCGGCTGCGCTAGTGATTCCTACTTCGGCCATTCGCTCGAGGCGCTTTGCATGGGTTTTGCGGCTACCCATGACTCCGATGTAACCGGCCGATGTTGCAAGCGCACCTTGAATTGCTGGCACATCAAACTTTGGATCGTGCGTCAAGATGCACACAGCATCACGAGATGAAAGGCGGTGCCCATTTTCTGTGAACATTGGTGTTGGCCATGTGACTTTGACTTCGTCGGCCATCGGAAAACGACGACGCGTTGCAAATACTTCGCGTGCGTCACACACCGTGACGTGGTAGCCAAGAACTTTTGCAACGCGGGCGAGGGCGGCGGTGAAATCAACTGCGCCGAAGATCCACATAAGTGGCGGGGGAGAAAAACTCTCAATGAAGATGCGCACTGTTTCAGTATCAATGAGGTCTTCTGGTGTTGATTCACCGTGAGGTCCGTAATGGCGAACCAGTGTGCGTCCTGCTTCTAATTCGCCAAGTGCGTCACGTGCCACGATTCGATCAATGTCTGCATTGCCGAGTGAGCCACCAACTATTCCTGCTGGGGTAACAACCATGGTTGCGCCAACGTGTGGGCCTTCAATAACCGTGACTAACGCAACGGGCGAATTGTCACGAACATGCGCAGAGAAAGTTTGGTACGAATTCATGGTCACCATTCGAGTGGCTGAATGAAGAGGTGGATAATGCCACCGCATGTAAGACCGACAGCAAAGGCTTCGTCGTCTGAATAGCCGAACGTAACTACACGGCTTGGCTGTTCGCCAGAAAGAATTGCCAATGCCTCTGAGACCACGGCACTTTCTACACAACCACCACTGACAGACCCGCTTACTTCACCGTCTTGGTTAACGGCCATTGCTGCGCCGGCGCCACGTGGGCCAGAGCCTTCAATGTCAACAACGCGTGCGATGGCCACTCTTTTGCCGTCGGCTTGCCACCGATCAATGTCAGTAAGAAGTTCACGCATGATTTATGACCTTAGTGAGTTGTTCGAGGGCATCAAGAGAATGTCCCTCCACGAAGTCATCAACATACGGCAGAGCAGCTGCCATTCCTCGGGCAAGAGGGGCATATCCTGGCGTGACTTTCAGGGGGTTCACCCACACAATGCGAAACGACACACGATGAAGCCGTTCCATCTGTTCTGCAAGCACGATGGGGTCTCCGCGGTCCCAACCGTCTGACAAGACAACAACAATTGCGCCACGGGCCATGCCGCGAACGCCCCATTCATTGTTGAATAAACGCAATGTCTCGCCAAGGCGTGTACCGCCGCTCCAGTCACGAACGTTTTCGCCAGCTGCTCGCAATGCACGATCAGGATCTTTCGAAGAAAGCTCTCGAGTAATGCGCGTAAGCCTGGTGCCTAAAGTAAATGCCTCAACGCGCTGACGGCCCGCTACGCCTGCATGTACGAACCGAACAAGTGCGCGCGCATATGGCTCCATCGAGCCACTGATATCGAGAAGAAACACAATGCGTCGTGGCTTGTCGCCCTTTTCTACCCAATGACGTCGCATCGGCTCGCCGCTGGCTGCAAGTGATGCTCGTACTGTTGCGCGCATGTCGGGGCGCTTGCCTCGAGACCGCGTCGGCTTCATGCGAAGTGATGGCCGAGGAGGGCCAGCCATGCGCAATGACTGCATGAATAACTGTGCCTGTTGCATCTCGTCATTTGAGTATTCAGCAAAGTCTTTGTCACGTAATGTCTCAACACCGGAAAACCGAAGC
>CAIZMV010000363.1 GCA_903934195.1 uncultured Acidimicrobiaceae bacterium
AGCCTGGCGAAAAGGCACCAACATTTTTTGGTGCGTATTACGAATGGATGCAAACACCACTTCCTACTTGGGAAGACATTGCATGGCTTCGTGCGCAGTGGGGCGGCCCATTCATGGTGAAGGGCGTCAGCCGTGTTGATGATGCAAAGCGCGTCGTAGACCTTGGCGCAACAACATTGTCTGTTTCAAACCATGGTGGAAACAACTTGGATGGCACACCAGCGCCGATTCGTGCATTGCCAGCGATCGCTGATGCAGTAGGAAGCCAGATTGAGATCGTTCTTGATGGTGGGGTACGTCGCGGAAGCGATGTAGTGAAGGCCGTGGCACTTGGTGCTCGTGCAGTCATGATTGGCCGTGCCTACTTGTGGGGCTTGGCAGCTAATGGTCAGGCCGGAGTAGAGAATGTTCTCGATGTATTACGTGGAGGCATTGACTCAGCAATGTTGGGACTTGGAATAGCAAACATTTCAGAACTGACTCGCGATGACATCGTGATTCCGCCAGATTTCTTGCGCGCCCTCGGCACCAAATAGTCACCCTGAATTGTAAAACTGCGTTCATGTAAAGTAAGCCGTCCGTACAACTCGGTAATAGATGATTATTGAGTGGATGTACTTATACCAAACCAGTATTTCTACATCTGGTCAGGCAGTTCCTTTCCTTACCTAAATCTTCTCGCCGTCAAGAGCCTGCTTCTTGCCGATGCCAGCGCCACCGCGGTGGTTTTTATAGTCGGACCTGAGCCCCGAAACGACAATTTTGTGAATCTCCGTGGGCTTGACCGGGTCAACATCGTGGGAATTGAACCAAAGGAAATTTTCTCCCAGTTGCCATCAGAAGTATCAGGCGTCGGGACAATTTTTCACAAGATTCCAGAGTCATCTGCTTCAGCTCGAAGCAACATTTTGCGGTACGCCTTGCTGTATCTGCACGGCGGGGTATACCTAGATTTCGACACTGTGGTGACGAAGTCACTTTCTGATCTCGCAGTTCATCAGTGTTTCATTGGTGAAGAGAATGTATGGGTTGGCGATGAAGACCGTGTAGCCGGCAAGTGGTGGGTGTGTGTATACCCGCAAAATCTATTTTGGTTAACTAGTTGGCTTCTACGCCGTGCCGACAGTGCGTGGTTCAGTGGCAAACTGCAGATTGCACGTGCATTGAAGAAAACGGATTCAATCTGGTCGAAGAAGCAACCAAATAATGCTGTTATGGGTGCTGTTGCAGGTTCACCATTTATTCGAGAACTGCTGCTTGCATGCCTTGATACTGATTTCACTGTGAGATATGCAACGGGGCCAACTCTTGTGTCGCAGGTTGCGAAGGACTTTCCCCAATTGGTCTCTGTTCTCCCTGTCAATCACTTTTATTCAGTCGCACCGGGAGAAAGCTTTCGCTTCTTCTCTGATCAGACATTGGTCCTTCCTCCTGAGGCATATCTGATTCACTATGCGGCGTCGAATCACAAGAAGTTGATTCCTACTATTGATGCATCATGTTCCTGGACTCGTAGCGCGGGCACTGTTATGGCGGAATTGATTGAAACTGTTGAGAGCCAGTACAACAAAAGTCAGCATGGCGAAGCCTCTACAACACATAGCAATCAGCCGCTCGTGAGTTGTCTAATGGTTACAGCAAATAGGGGAGACATTGCTCGTGTGGCTATTGAATGCTTCCAAGCGCAAACGTGGCTCAACAAGGAATTGGTCATCATTGATGACGGTGGAGAAGATTACAGCGACATGATCGCGGAGTTTGATTGCGCTTCCCTGGTGCGGTACGTCAAGTTAGAGCCTGCTAGTCCTCGGTTGTCTCTAGGGGAATTGCGCAACATCTCAATTGAAGAAGCACGTGGCGAGTGGTGTGTGCAATGGGATGATGACGAGTGGTATCACCCAGAGCGACTTGCAATTCAACTCAGTGCTGCTGTTCAAGCAGATGTAGGTGCTTCGGCTTTGAAGTGGACATTGATGCATGTGAAGGATGATGCTGACCAGTCGTTGACATTTCGAGGAGACAGCGGAATTGCAACGCCTGGAACTCTGATGTTTCGAAAGGGAGACGTGCGGTATCCGCATTTAGCACGCAACGAAGATGGCATATTTCTCAGAGATGTGAAGGACAGTAATGGCCTTGTGGTGCTTGATGAAAACCATTCGCATCTGTTCATCAGGGTGTTTCATGGTTTAAACACGTGGGAAAAGGATCATTTCCTTGCACGACTTCATCGCCGAGTTGTTGATTGGCCGTCTTGGGTCTGGTCACGATGGATTGTGAGTGATGTGACTCAGCATCGGGCATTCAAATTGAACAACCTCGAAAAAGATTCCCTGCGCCAAATGACCCGTAGCCATGACCGTGACGGCGAATTGGTCGCAATATGAGTGTGGCGGTAGCGCAGGTTGAGAATGCAGTGCCATTGTGGCGACGCATTGGTTGGTTGACTCTTGGAGAAGGAGTTGCACGAACGGGGCAGGTACTGAGCGCCATTTTGTTAGTGCGGTTCTTGGCACCTTCCGCGTGGAACATCATCGCTCTCGGCTTATCGGTCTATTTGGTTGCGGTGACAATTGGTTCATTGAATCTTGAACACAGCATTCTCTTTTTCTTACCTCAGTTGACGCAGCACCAAACAAATCGACTTCTTCATCAGACAGTCAACTTATTACGACTGTCCGGGTTTGTTTGCGGCGCGGGGATAGTTCTCGTGCAGGCCAGTACAGGGGTTCTAGGCACAATGGGTATTGCAGTGTGTCTTGCATGTGCAGTTGCGTGCGAACTTCCCACTGTGGTGATGACGCCGACATTTATTGCGCGTGGTGAAGAACGCTACGCAAGCATGTGGGGGTCTAGTCATGCACTTATTCAGTTCTTGGCTCTAATGATTCCAACGCTGTGTGGCTTTGGCGC
>CAIZMV010000364.1 GCA_903934195.1 uncultured Acidimicrobiaceae bacterium
GGTGTCATGCCATGGCCATAGAGGATGCCAGGAATGCGATCGGCGGCGCGCAGACGACGCGATGCTGGGCTTCCGGTTACACGACCGGCTTCGGCTGAGAGAGTTGCTGTATTCGACACGGCTTCTGAGTCTATGACCTGAACTGGCTACTGCCACAGGGGCAGTTCAGTCGGTGGCGGGGATTTCAGCCCACCAGGGCCAATTAGGACTGGTTTTCGCCGTCGAAGAGTTCTGACACGCTGGTCTCGTCAAAGACTGCGGCAAGAGCATCGGCGATGATTTTTGCGACCGAGAGGACTTCAACCTTGTCGAAATGCTTCTCTGGGGCCAGGGGCAAAGTGTTCGTGAGGACGACCCGCGAGATGGGGGATTTCGAGAGGCGCTCAACAGCAGGGTCTGAAAGGACGCCGTGAGTTGCCATCGCCCAGACTTCTTTTGCGCCGCGCTCGAGCAACAATTCAGCTGCCGACACGATGGTGCCACCGGTATCGATCATGTCGTCGGTGAGGATGCACAGACGGCCATCAACGTCACCAATAACTTCTTTCGCGATTGCAACGTTGGTTGTGCCCTTTGGTCGGCGCTTGTTAATGAAAGCAACGTCTGCATTGAGATCTGACAAGTGCTGCGCAAAACGCTCTGCAACTTTTACGCGACCAGCATCTGGCGACACGATGACCAAGTCTTGTGGGGCATGTTCGCGCACGTAACGCTCGAGAACGGGAAGCGCTGTTAAGTGGTCAACTGGGCCAGAGAAGAAACCTTGAATCTGGCCGCTGTGCAAGTCAAGTGACACCATGCGTGATGCGCCTGCTGCTTTGAACAAATCAGCAACGAGGCGAGCAGTAATTGGTTCGCGACCTTCTGCTTTGCGGTCTTGACGTGCGTATCCGTAGAACGGGCACACTGCAGTAATGCGCTTTGCTGATGCGCGTTGTGCGGCATCAATCATGATGAGCTGTTCCATGATGGAGTCGTTGATGGAACCTGCATCAGTTCCGAAGTGTGACTGCATGATGAACACATCGCCACCACGAATACTGTCTGCAAACCGAGGGCGAATTTCGCCGTTTGCGAATTGAACGATGTTGGCGTCACCAAGTGTGATGCCGAGGTGTTCTGCGACTTCTTGCGCGAGTGTCGGGTGAGTTCGACCCGTAAACAGCGACAATCTCTTCGTAGTGACTTTCTCCATCGATCGCGCGTTCATATGAGCCAATGGTAGAACACGCAGGCCGCTTGGACATCTTCGCAATCTGGCTGAATCAGATGCCTGCGTTTCGGCGGAGCATTTCTTGCTCGGCCTCTGCCAATTGCAGAGGGTCATTGACCCCGGCGGTCTCTGAAGCCGGAGCAATTACTGACCCAACTGAGTGGCCAGCCGATGCCAGAACTTCAACGACATCGGTCAGGTAGTACTCGGCCTGGCTGTTGTTGGTGCCAATTCCGTTGAGAGCTGGACCAAACAGTTCGAAATCAAAAAGGTAGATGCCCGTGTTGATCTCGCGGATGTCTAGCTCGTCCGGGGATGCGTCTCTGTGCTCGACAATGCCGACAACGTTTCCGCCTGAATCACGCACGATGCGTCCGTAGCCGGTTGGGTCATCAAGGACTGCCGTCAGAACAGTGGCTGCGTTTTTTGACGACGTGTGTTCCGCAATGAGTCGATTGATTGTGTGCGATGTGAGTAACGGAGTATCGCCAGGCATTACCAATACTGCGGAAGCGTTCGCACTGATGTCTGCCGATAAACCAGCAAGACCAGCTGCTGCTGCGTCGCCTGTTCCGTTCTGTTCGTGTTGTGTTGCAAATTGAATGCGTGCCCAGTCGGGGGCATTGGTTTGCACATGTGCAGTTACTTCAGGTGCACGATGCCCGACAACAACAACAGTTGCGACAAGTGGAATTGCTTCAAGCGAATGCACAACATGCATGACCATTGATCTGCCGCATACTTCATGCAGTGGCTTTGGAAGGTCAGACTTCATGCGTGAGCCTTCGCCGGCAGCAAGGATGATGGCGCAGACCCCGCCCGCGGGCATTGGAGTTGCTGTCACTTCGTGGCTCGACTGCTTGTCATTTGTTCCGGGGAGAGGACTCGAACCCCTATTCACGGGATCAAAACCCGTTGTCCTGCCTTTGAACGACCCCGGACCGTGCGCAATACGGTATCGGGATTTTTGTTTTCGTCA
>CAIZMV010000365.1 GCA_903934195.1 uncultured Acidimicrobiaceae bacterium
AGTTCGCGGTAACTGCGTTGGCGGCTATCAAAGATAAGACAGTGCATCGGGCAGTTCATCGGCTTCATGTAGTACGTGCCGTTATCCATCTCCATCGGCGGGTACATACCGTCTGCATAGAAATCAAGGTGACCTGACTTGGCAAAAAGATTCGCATTCGCAAGATGCGGCGTATATACGAACTGGTAATCACCATCTTGGTGGCGTTGACGGCTGTAGTCCTCCATCAATTTGCGCACAATTGCACCCTTCGGATGCCACACAGCAAGTCCACCACCAAGTTCCGTTGGAAAGGACAGAAGGTCTAGTTCGTTTGCAAGACGACGATGATCGCGTTTTGTCGCTTCTTCAAGTCTGTGCAAATGCTCTTTCAGAGCTGTGTCAGATTCCCACGCGGTGCCATAGATGCGCTGCAGCATTGGGCCTTTTTCGTTTCCGCGCCAATATGCCCCGGCAACTTTCATCAGACTGAAATGCCCGAGGCGGGAAGTTGATGGCACGTGAGGCCCGCGACAGAGGTCTACGAATGAATCTGAGTTGCGATACAGACTGACAGCATCAGAACTTCCCACTTCAGCAACATCGCTTCCGTCGGCGGCACCTGATGTGACGCGTTCAATAATTTCGCACTTGTACGGTTGAGTAGCAAAGACAGCCAAAGCCTCTTTCACTGAGACTTCGGAACGAGTGAAAGGCTGATTCGCTTTCATGATCTCGCGCATCCGCTTTTCGATGGAAGCCAAATCGTCATCTGAGAATGTTTTATTACCCGGCAATGCGAAGTCGTAATAAAAGCCATCTTCAATTGCTGGCCCAATTGTGAAGTGGGCTCCCTCAAACAACTGCACAACGGCCTGAGCCAGTACATGCGCAGTGGAATGTCGAAGCACATGACGACCTTCTTCAGAGTCGGCCGTGATGATTGACACTGAGGCTCCGTCAGGCAATGGCACCGACAAGTCAACTTCTGCACCATTTACTGTGCCTGCCACTGCGGCCTTTGCAAGCCGGGAACCAATAGAAGCCGCTAAGTCAGCAATCGAGGAGCCGGAAGGCAACGAACGCGAGGAACCGTCGGGAAGAAGTACTGAAATCTCTGACATGAGACCGCCATTCTACGGCCCACCAGAGTGCCGACTCGGGTCTATTTAGCCGTGATTTACGACTGCTTGCTCTGTTGGGATGCTCTCTGCACGTTTGGTGGCATACACGTTGCGGTATTCCTGCCCCGTGAGAGCTTGAATTTCAAACATCAATTCGTCAGTGATCTCTCGCAGCACCATGTGGTCGTCAGCTCGGTCGCGATATCGAGACACGTCAATTGGTGCACCAATTTTGAGTGTGCATTCAAGCCCGAAGCGCGGCATCACAGTGTCAGGTGGCTGAATTTCTCGAGTGCCAATAATCCCCACCGGCAAAATTGGACAGCCCACTTTCATTGCGAGACGCGCAGCACCGGTGTGGCCTTTGTACAACATGCCGTCTCGACTACGAGTTCCTTCCGGAAAAATACCGAAGAGTTCGCCGCGACGAAGCACAGTCTCTGCAGCCATCAGTGCCCCCTCACTCTTTGAACCGCCCGATCGATCAATCGGGATCATGCCAAGAGCTGGAAACAGATGTTTTGTCTTCCAAGAATCCATGTACTCGGCTTTCCCAACAAAACTGATTTGACGTCCTGCATGCACCATGGTGAAAACAGAGTCGAGAAAACTAATGTGGTTCGGACACAAAATTGCTGGTCCGGATTCGGGGAGATTTTCAAAACCTTCAAATCGAAACTTCCACAACTTCGTTGTAAGTGGCCG
>CAIZMV010000366.1 GCA_903934195.1 uncultured Acidimicrobiaceae bacterium
CCATGGCGCAACACTGCCAGCCTCACCGAGAAACACCTCAATGTCAGACCGCGACAATTTGGCCCCTTCGCCATATGCAGAGGTAAGGGTGGCTAGCAAACCAGCGAGCCGACCCTGGTCGCCACCAAACCACGTAGCAATAAGACGAGATGCATCTGCTGAGTACTGAAAGCCCGCTTCAATCAGATGGGCTTCCACCCATTCGATGCGATCTTTTTGATTACTGACTACAGCGGCGCCAATTGTTTCGGCCTTGACACGTTTGCACGCATCAGCAATTGCCTTAGGAATTCGTCCGGTGACAGTGATGATGAAATCAACTTCAAAAATCACCGCATCAATTGCGGCAACCAACGTGTCAACATAAACACTTTCAAGGTCTTGCAAGTGTCGCAACACAACAACTTTGCTCTCCATGAACAGCGACATAGTGGTGAGAGCGTCAACAACAGGTGCAACTGTGAAGTTGTTTTCAGAACAATCGAAATCATCGACCATCATGGACCTGTCCGCATCGCCGACAAGACGGTCTACGAGGGATGTGAGTTGTAGCCCGATGAGTATTTCATCGCCAGAAATTAGGTACACAGCCACGGGCTCTACCTTGCCACATCAGTGCGTCACGCCACTGTTCGACGCCACCGATGCCATATCCCGCCAGCCACACATAGCCACAAACCGACGTTAAGTGAGCCATGTGGAGACACTTCGGAACAGATACGCGCTACCCCAGCCACCCATGCAACAGGAATTGTCATAGCCCACGACACCAGTGGCACAAGAGGTGTCAACAGGCTTGCAAGTAGAGCAAGCGGAAGACCGACCATCATCACCATTCCCGCCACCCACAAGGCCAACGGGTTTGCAATCAGTGACACAACAGGCACATACCCGAAGACAAAAAACGACACGGGCATGGTGCCAACTTGTGCAGCCAATGTTGCTGCAAGCATTCCGTGGCGACCAATGATGTTCCCGAGACGGCCTGACAACCATGCGAGGCCAGCAGTTGCTCCGACTGACAATGCAAAGCCAACGCTCCACGCCAACATCGGATCAAGGACCAACAACACAATCACTGTTGACGCGAGAATTGTGCGCGCATTCATAGATGTTCCTGATGCGGCATTGACCGCAACTAAACCGGCCATTACTGCAGCACGTAAAACAGAGGGCTCTGCACGCGTGAGCAATACAAACCACGCAAGAATCATTAGCACTGCAATGAATCGACCGTTGCGACGCAACCGACGCAGCACAGGCGATAGAGCGGCCAGTAGATACGCAACATTTTGGCCAGAGACTGCACATAGGTGTGACAATCCACTTGCACGAAATTGACTCACCATTTCGCGCGACTGATCACGATCATCACCAATGACTAACCCTGCAAAGAGGGCTTGCAAGTTTCGTGGCATTAATGCGACCCCATCACGAAGTGCCACACGCATTCGGTTTGCAGCACGTACCGCGATTGAACCTTCTGAGAAATCCTCTGAGACTGACTGCACAGTCATGCGGCCAACAACATGTGTGATTCGGTCGTACCTGCTGTACGGCCCCGTGGTTTTTGAACAAGTGCCAGTCACCATTACATGTTCACCTGCTAAACGATTTGCTAGGTGCGCTCCTGGTGCCCCATGCGCAATTACCCGATACCGCTTTCCATGCAACTCCAACACAACGCCTACGCCGTTGCCAACCCACGTAGGATCCGTTCGCACTGTTGCGTTACCAGAACATGCGCCATCAATGACCGGTACCTCTCGCCATGCAGACGAACCGCCCACTAGGCCCACTGCCCCGACAACCAGCATTGTCAGTATTGACACCTGCCAGCGTTTGTAGCGCCACCAATAGAAAAAGAGCAATACGAACACAATGCAACTGGCAGTGCGCAATGACCAAAGGCCTGGCGCATGCTCCCCAACCATTACAGAGACCCACATCACCACAGCAAGAATCGTGAGGCCTACGGAAGCCGAGACACCATGGCTCACTTCATCAGGTGGGTCGTCGTACGATTGACCCGTGACATCTTCTTCATCAACAGGCGCACGATTCATGTTGCCTGGTGGAGTTGCATCTACCCGCAGGTCCATTAGACGTCGCGGCGGCCTCATGGCAATCGGATGCGCTGTCGGTTTGTGGCTGCTTGGTGTTGTGTTCTCATGGATTGTTTCCGGGCCAAAAGGCGGCTCTGTGGCATTCGTACTAATGGTGATGGCTCTTCCGGTGATGCCG
>CAIZMV010000367.1 GCA_903934195.1 uncultured Acidimicrobiaceae bacterium
GTCCCATTCAAGAAACTCGCGGTACTTCTTCACCAATGAATGATCGTTATTGCGAGGACCAACTGCACACTTCAACCACCAATACGGTGAGTGCAGTGCATGTGCGTGATGGCTGTCAAATACTTCAAGTCCGGCGGAACGAAGTTTTGCTTTGAGTTCTGTAGCTGAGTAGATACGAACATGGCCACCAACGCTTTTTGGCGCATGGTATTCATCAGACAACATCCAGTTGATTTTCTCTGGCCACCAAGAGGGGACAGTGACACCAAGTGAACCGCCTGGCTTCAATACGCGATGAAGTTCAGAAAGGACACTGACATCATCTTGGATATGTTCAAGAACTTCAGATGTGACTACACAATCAAAAGTGTTGTCTTCGAATGGAAGCTTTGTGGCATCACCACGAAGAACTCCGCCGTAGGCCGTTTCGGTGATTTCTTTGGCCTCAAGCATTGCGCCGAAAGTATTGCGAGTCATCACAACCTCATCTGATGCATAGTCAAGGGCAAACACAGTTGCTCCTTGGCGTGCTGCCTCAAATGCATGACGCCCGAAACCAGCACCTGCATCAAGAAATTTGTCACCCGGACGAAGACCGAGACGGTTAAAACGAATTGTCAACATGTCAGCGACGCTTTTCTAGTTTGACGCGATTATGGGGCATGTCGAGCACTTCGCGGTATTGCTCAACTGTTAGTTCTGCACAGTGTTTCCATGTCCAACGTGAAATGACTCGTTGACGACCAGCTTCGCCGATACGGGCTCGCAGTTCTGCGCTGTCAAGACCAGTAGCGATAGCTGCTGCGAGTGCTTCTGCATTTGCGGCAGGGCACTGCAACACAGTCTCGTTGTGAGTTCCGGTGACTTCAGGCAATGCACCGCCATCTGTTGCTACTAGGCAAATACCTGTGCTCATGGCTTCAATTGCGGGAAGGCTGAAACCCTCGTACAGGCTTGGAACAACTGCAAGTTCTGCTTCGGCGTACAGCTCAACGATGCGTTCATCTGTTACGCCAGATACGAAGTCAATGTGCGGGCGAAGTCCGAGTGAATCAATGAGGTCCATGCTGTGGCCTGGACGAGGCTTCCCAATAATGGTGAGACGAATATCGCGGTCTTTGCGCAAAGCTGCCATTGCTTCGAGCAGATACGACAAACCCTTTAGTGCAACGTCTGCTGATGCTGTGGTGATGAGGCGGCCAGGTTGACGTGCAATGTGCGGTTGTGGCTTGAAGAGATCAGGATCAACCCCGACAGGAACAAGACGCATGCGATCGCGTGACACACCCATGTCTTTGTTGATGTCAGTGATGCTGTTTTCGCTGACCACAACAATGCGAGGCATCTTGCTCGCAACTTTTCCTTGCATGTCAACAAACGAATACCAGCGACCAACAGAGCGACGCTTCCAGCGGCTCGGTGCATGACTCATCTCCAATTCACGATCTTTCGTGATGGGGTGGTGCAACGTGACGATTGTTGGAATCAATTTTTCGATTTTCAGAATGTCCCAACCAAGGCACTGGTTGTCATGCACTAGATCAAAGTCATTCACGCGTGGAGTCAGTGTGCGAAGAGCGCGTTTTGAAAACGCAAGTGGTTCTGAGAACTGACCTGTCATGAAGCGGGCAGTCTCTACAACATCAGGCCACGTCTTGATTTCCCAATATGCGGGTACGCGACCTGGATACGTGTCATTGAAAATATCGAGACTCGGCAACTTGTGCATCGTGATGCGATCATCAAGAACTGGATATGGCTGTCCGCCAAAAACTTCTACAGAGTGTCCGAGATCAGCAAGGGCCTTCGTGAGGTGACGTGTGTAAACACCTTGTCCACCAACATGTGGTTTACCGCGATACGTGAGGTAGGCAACACGCAACGGGCCATTGGGGTCGTAGGCGCCTGACATAGGCAGTAGAGGCTAACTGGCACCAATCCGATTGGCTCGGGCACGGCGTCTGGCTAGCCAGGCAAAA
>CAIZMV010000368.1 GCA_903934195.1 uncultured Acidimicrobiaceae bacterium
GGTGACATTGCAGTGCGCATCATTCACGTGCCAGGTAAATCTCATCTCACAGAATTTGGTATGCGTGCCGGTACTTTTGCGCTTGATTGGTTCCAGACCTACTACGGCGTTCCATACCCAAGTGACAAAGTAGACCTTCTTGCATTGCCAGACTTCGCTGCGGGCGCCATGGAAAACGTGGGGTGCATCACATTCCGCGAAGTGTTGCTACTGGTTGACCCTGAAACTTCAACACAAGTTGAACAAGAACTTGTCGCACTCGTTGTTGCTCATGAACTTGCACATATGTGGTTCGGCGACCTTGTCACCATGCGCTGGTGGAATGGCATCTGGCTAAACGAAGCATTCGCCACATTTATGGAATACGCAGCATGTGATGCGTTCATGCCGCAGTGGAAACTATGGACTTCGTTTGGTCTTGACCGCAGTGCTGCATTCGATGTTGACTCATTGCACTCAACCCGCACCATTGAGTTTCCCGTCAACTCCCCTGCAGATGCTGATGGCATGTTCGATGTGCTCACGTACCAAAAGGGCGGCGCCATCTTGCGCATGCTCGAGCAATACATCGGGCCCGACCGCTTTCGCGCTGGTGTGAGCCACTACCTAAAGACACATGCATACGGCAACACAGAGACCAACGACTTGTGGGATGCCATTGAACATGTAGTCAGTACAGACGGCGGGCCAATCGTTCCTGTGCGACGCCTCATGGACTCATGGATTTGGCAAGCCGGATACCCACTGATTTCAGTACGAATTGACGGAAACGAGTTAGTGCTTTCACAGCGCCAGTTCACATTCGACAACAGCCCCGACGCCACATTGTGGGTTGTGCCCATCCACGTGCGCATCGGCAATGCAACAAGCAAGGTCTTGCTTGAAACCGATGAAATTCGTGTTCCGCTCTCAGATACCTCAGCCACCATTGTGGTGAACGCCAACGGCCCAGGTTTCTACCGCGTTGAATACTCAGCTGATCTTTTGTTGCGCATCACTGGTTCAACATTGTCTTCGCTTGACACTCTCGAGCGTTACAACTTGGTCGACGATGCATGGAACGCAGTTGTTGCTGGGGCAATGAGTTCAGATGCCTACATTGCATTCCTGCAGGGCTTCACCAACGAACGTGACCTCGCTGTATGGCAAACAATTGCAGCATCTCTGAAATCTTTGTCGCGCATTGTGCCATCAGAATCAGAGCCAGCGTTTGCTTCATTCATCAAGACTCTGGTGTCACCTGCAATCGCCCACTTCGGTTGGAAACCAGTTGCTGGCGAAGAAGACTTGGTCGCAAAACTTCGTGGTCTGATTGTGCAACTACTTGCAATTCACGGAAAAGATACTGATGCTCAGCGTCAATGCCGCGACATCTTGTTTAACAACACAGTCACTGAACCAGAACTGGTCGCCGCAGCAACAAATGTTGTGGCAGCCACTGGTGACGCCACAGATTACGAATGGTTCCTTGGCCGTTACCGCGACCCATCGACGCCACAAGAGCAAATTCGCATGCTGTATGCGCTTGCTGAGTTCGATAGTGCAGAGCTAATTGCACGTACCTGTGACTTCGCACTTACAAGCGAAGTTAAGACTCAGAACGCCCCGTTCCTCCTGAACCGTTGTATTGCAAACCGCAAGCACGGAGAACAAGCATGGAACTTTGTACGTCAGAACTGGCAGCATGCCAATGATGCCTTCCCTGGCAACACCATCATTCGCATGGCGAGTTCAACATCAACGTTGAACTCAGATGCGATGGAAGCAGACGTTCAGTCTTTCTTTTCTGAACACCCGATCGCACAGGCCGGCAAAACTCTTGATCAAGTTCTTGAACGCCTACGAGTCAACACAGACCTGCGCCGTCGCGAAGCTGGCATCGTCGCTGACGCCCTAAAGGCTTAGCGGGTCTCGGCTTTGAGAGTGCCCTTGCCTACAAGGTCACGAAGTTCGGTCTTCAAGAATTTTCCTGCAGCGTTACGCGGCAGTGGTTCATTCATGATGACAACATGATTCGGAA
>CAIZMV010000369.1 GCA_903934195.1 uncultured Acidimicrobiaceae bacterium
AAACTGGCGTCATCAGAATTGCCCGAAGTCGTGGCGACAAGATTGGTCCGCGTGCCGACATGGAATACGCAGTAGATCCTGTTGGTGTCGCAAGGATAAGACCGTCGGCTGCATACGTAGTGAAGGACGCCTTATCGATATCAACGCCAAGGCGAACAGTGTGCCCCGCTTCAGACTTCTCAATAACGACCTCATTCATTGCTAAATGATTCGTGAGTCTCGCGCCTTTGGCCCACATAGAAACTTCCAACAACATGCGATCGTCGTAGTGATATTCAGTTCCCTCTTTGCCGTAATGCCAAATATCGAGAGCCTCAATAACTTCGTCAACTTCTACAACAGCCAGGTATCCCAGTTGGCCAAGATTGACTCCGATTAACGGAACCACACGACCATTGAGTACATGAACTGACCGAAGCATTGTTCCGTCTCCACCGATTGACACCAAGACATCAACGTCTCCAACGTCTCCGCTACTAACTGCAGTTGAACGCAAAGACGCAATGTCTGACTCGTCAGCGACAATCTGATATCCGTTGGCACTAGCCCAGCCAATGACCCGACCCGCGACTTCAAGCGCATCGGGGCGGAAACGATGTACGGCTAAACCGAGGCGACTCATGACTCACAACTTACGGAACGGGTGGGGCATTCCACGTACATTAAGAATTCTGTGTTGCCTTCGGCGCCCTTAATGGGCGATTCGATAACACCCATAACGCTTCCGCCTAACTGAAGGGCAACATCGCGCACCGTGTCACAGGCCTCCTTATGGATACCGGGGTCCGTGATGACACCTTTACCCCGAGACACCTCGATGCGTCCCGCCTCGAATTGTGGCTTCACCAGCAACACCATTCCTGGCGTATCAAATCCTGGCTCCGCACGAACAGATGCAAAAAAAGCATCCAGAACCTTGGTGAGAGAAATGAATGACAAATCTGCAACCACCAAAGAACAGGGATATGGGCAATCTTCAGCCACCAAATCCCTGACATTCACTCCGTCGCGCCAATCAACCCGTGAATCAGACTTCATGTGTTCGTGCAGTTGATTTCGACCGACATCAACTGCAAAAACGCGACGCGCTCCACGTTGAAGAACGCAATCAGTGAAACCACCCGTTGATACGCCGGCATCAAGAACAGACCTGTTCTCCACTGAAATTCCAAAACCGTCAAGGGCATGTTCCAGCTTCTCACCACCACGACTGACGAAACGGCGCTTCACAAGAACTTCTATCGGCTCTTCTGGCGCAACCATTCGAGAAGTCTTCTCAGCAATTACTCCACCAACCGTGATGTTGCGTTCGTCAATCATGCGAGCAGCGTGAGATCGGCTCTCTGCTAATCCCCTTTTCACAAGGGCGGCATCAAGTCGCATACGCACCCTTTGAGCGTACTGCTCAGCTGTTCACTCCTTAAGCAAGATTTCGACAACGCCAGCTAAATCAGGCGCGACAATGTCTGCCTCGCTGCCATCAGCAGTCGGCATCACACCGCTCAGCACCATTGCAAACCGGGCTCCCATTGTTCTAGCGAAACCACCATCGGTATCTGATCTGTCACCGATCATCACCATTTCTTCTGGCAGTACATCACCGCACATATCTCTAACAAGAAGTGCCATCGGTTCGTATGGCTTTCCAGTCACGGTTGGCGTCACTCCAGATGCCTTTTCTATTGCAGCCAAAATTGACCCTCCTCCAGGAATAGGCCCATTCGGCGTCGGATACGTCGGGTCGTCATTCGAACCAATCAACACCGCGCCCCCACGCACTGCAGTTAAAGCATCAGTGAGTACCTGATAGTTGAACTCACGATGAAAGCCAACAACCACAGCATCAAAATCACCAGCAGCCATCGGCTCGTTATAGGCCACCACCACATCATCTGTAACTCGGCCAATTTCTTCTATCAGCCCTTGGCTTCCACACAACAAGACGCGCCAACCGCTCTTGATCGCTGTAGCTGCTGACATTGCTGATGTCACGATGTCACCTTCAGCAGGCACCCCAATCGAACCCAATGCGGCCACTTGCTCGTCATATGTTGAAAAAGAGTTGTTTGTGACAAACACAACCCGGATACCGGCTTCTCTCAATGATGCAATGGCCCCGACAGAGCCTGGAATTGGCTGATGAGCAAGCCAGACCACCCCATCAAGGTCACACAACACAACTTTTGGGCGAACGGTTTTGCGCATAGTCATTAATCCTGCCACGCTTTACCCCATGCCCCGCTTTGAACC
>CAIZMV010000370.1 GCA_903934195.1 uncultured Acidimicrobiaceae bacterium
GCTACTCTGACAGCGGAGGCGTTTGAGTACCTGGTGGGCTTCGCTGTCTTCAAAACAGACGGAACGGGCGAACCCCGTTCGGCGGGTTCGATTCCCGTCCGCCTCCGCCATCACCAGGCAGAACCAGCTACGCGCACATCACCCTGCCGTTTTGTCAGCCCCATTTTGTCGAGGCAGTTGCCAAGAGGCAGAGCATGTTTGCGAGTGATGCCGAGGGCGTCTCGAAGGTTGGCCATTGTGAACCCCTCTGGATTCTGCGTCCACAGTTGTTCCAATGTGGGGCGCAATGACGAAAGAGTCTCTGCATGAAATGCAATGTTGTCGTGCTCGAAAAGAATCTTCTTCTGTACAAGTTGGCGAATGATGTTTCGATCAAGCTTGTCGGCATCGGGAGTTGTTACACCTGCCTCCAAGAACAACGAAACATAGGGATGGCTGAGTAACGGATCAGATTCACCTCGTACGGCGATTCCGTTGTTGATCTGAACTCCACCAATTGTTGAAAGCACATCACGTTCATACGCAGCAAGTGTGGCGGTGTCGAGTGACTGTGACGTTGCTAACTGCTGTTCAAGTGCTGCAACCGTAGAGCGAAGTGTCTCGGCGCTTGCAACCCACGCGCCAACAATCGGCGCAATGTCTTGTCCGGTCAGTTGACGAGCTTCATCAATTGTTAGCCATCCTCTGTTACTTAGAATTTGTTCGGCACTGCCATCAGGCGCGGCATCTTTGACTCGACCACGTGGGTCAACATCGAGAATTACTCCACCACCAACGGTGGCACCAATACCTGTATCACGCAATAGAAATCTGTCACCAGGAACTAATGGCAAGGAATGCTCGAATCGAATTCGCACAAGACCAGATTGGCCAGGGTCAATAGTGTCGGTTTGCAGAATTCGAACCGTTGCTGATTGTGAACGCGTGCCGACATGCAATGTGAAACTTCCGCGGTGTGTGAGCGCATGCTGAAGAGCAGGTAACACGTTGATGCGAGCGTCAAACGCGTTGCTCATGTACCAATCGTTCTCGCGAACAAGTGCATCACCACGTTGCAACTCATTCGCATCAATGCCCGAGAGATTGATGGCACAGCGCGAGCCCGACTGTGCAACAGCAACAACAGAACCGTGCGTTTGAATTTCTCTAATACGTACCGCAGTGCCTGTGCGTGCAACAACTAGAGAACTTGCAGCTTCTAAGTTTCCACCTTCAAGAGTTCCGGTTACAACGGTGCCGGAACCTTTCATAGAGAAAACTCGGTCAATGAACAAACGTGGGCGAGTGTTCTGGTTCTGTGTCACTTGAGCAGCAACGAGTGTCTCAATCTGAGTAATCAGTTCAGAGATGCCAGTATTAGTGGTAACGGAAGTGATCACCGTGTCATGCCACGTCACTGAACTTGTCGCTAGACGGGCAGCAATCTCTTCTTGGCGCCGCAGAAGAACATCAGCGTCTACCTTGTCGCTTTTTGTCAGCACCACAATTCCTGAAGAGATACCGAGTACTTCAATGATGCCTAGGTGTTCTTCCGTCTGGGGCTTCCATCCTTCATTGGTATCAATAATCAACATCACGATGTCTACTCCGCTGACGCCAGAGATCATGGTGCGAATGAAGTCCGCATGCCCAGGGACATCAACAAAACTCAACACTGTGCCGTTACTTGTGGTGCAGTGTGCAAAGCCAAGATCAATAGTCATTGCACGACGTTGTTCTTCTGCCAACCGATCAGGGTCAGTACCAGTAATTGCGCGAATCAGCGAAGACTTGCCGTGATCAACATGGCCAGCTGTGGCGATAACCGTCATGATTTACTGCAGTGATGAAAGTGCAGCAACAACAATGTGATCGTCGGCAGGAGAAACACTGCGCATATCAAGGTATGTCACTTTGTCAAATGTTCGCGCGATGACGGGGATGTTGTGGTGTCGCAGCGCTTCACGATGATCACCATTCAGTGAAA
>CAIZMV010000371.1 GCA_903934195.1 uncultured Acidimicrobiaceae bacterium
TATCAAGACATCGCTGATGCAGGTAACGACCACAAGAAACTCGCTGCGTTAGGTGAAGAACTTGCGCAACTGCAAACAGCGATTGAATCGCTTGAAACTCAGTGGTTAGAACTCACCGAAGAACTCGGAAGCTAGCTCTTTAAACAGTTTCTGAATATCAAGTCTTGGGACCTCGACCATGTGCACTAATTCGCTTTCCTTCGCGAGTTATGTGTGCACGAACCTGAGACCGAGGCAAAATCTTCTCTGCAGACTTACGAGACGCATCGTGAGTGTCTGGTTCTGAAAGCCGCATACGTAATTCCATTCCTGTGACTCGAATGAGCCTCGACAGTGTTTCAACCGATGGAGATCTTTTGCCTGATTCATATGCCGAAACTGCGGCCTGGCTTGTCTTTCCTTTTCGGGCTAGTTCAGCTTGGGTGAGACCGGCTTGCATCCGTGCCGTGTGAATCAAATTGCGGGAATACACCTCTTTAGCCATATTTCTATTATACCTGTACAGATATATTGAGTTCGAAGAACTCAGAAGCTAGTTCACAAAAGAAGCAAGCTCTGCTGCAGTAATTCCGGCCAGAGTTTCCCGACGAATCATGCGGCCATTCACATCGAGGCGCATTGGCACATCCACATGGTGTGGCACTGCGAGCACAATGGCTCCTGCGGCCAAGGCAGAGGCAACACCAGTTGGTGAATCTTCAATTGCTACACACTTCGTGATGTCAACGCCCAAACGTTCAGCAGCCAGCAAGTATGCATCAGGGTGTGGCTTGCCGCGTTCAACATCTTCGCCCACCACTGATATGTCGAATGCGCCGTTTGGTAATGCAGTGATTACTTCGTCCGCGAAACGACGCCACGACATGGTGACAAGCGCGGTAGGAATTCCGGCAGTGCGAACATCAGCCAGTAACTCGCGTGCACCCGGACGCCATGGCACTTCCCGCTTCAGTTCTGTGACCACGCTGTCTAGCAGCAGTTCAACAATCTCATGCGGAGTCAACCGAACACCACCATGCTCAATCATGAAACGACCCGAATCGAGAAGGTCAAAACCAACAACTGATCGTGCGAGGTCATCGCTCCAAGAATCGCCGTGTTCTGCCACCACCGCATATTCGGCAGCGAACCAATACGGCTCGGTATCAACGATGGTGCCATCCATATCCCACAACACGGCTTGCAACTGATTCAACTCGGATTTCGGCACCTCATTGACTGTACTTCTCGCCATACTGGATAGCCGTGAGCAGCATTGTTGTATCTGAATTGGCATATTCGCCTCCTGGCGCCGACCAACTGTTCTTCGATGTCAGCTTTGGCGTCTCCCCTGGCGAACACGCAGCAATTGTTGGACCTAATGGTGTTGGTAAGTCAACAATTCTGAAAATTCTCACTGGTCAATATGAAGCAGACGACGGTGAGTTCAGTATTGGCGGCACGTTCTTGCAGATGACTCAGGACGTTGGCATGAGCAGACCAGATGACAGTTTGCGTGACATGTTGATTGAAGTTGCACCAACTGCACTTCGTGAAGCAGGAAAGAAACTGTTCGCCGCTGAAAAAGCAATGATGAGCGGTGAAGACGACGGCATGAAATACGCCGAAGCTCTTGGCGATTGGGGCGACCTTGGCGGGTATGACCTTGAGACTCAGTGGGCAGCATCTGCACAACGCAGCGTTAAGACACCTGTTGACAACTTTGCAACACGTTTAGTCAGCCAGTTGTCTGGTGGAGAACGCAAGCGCTTGGTTCTTGACTTGCTACTGACATCAGGCGCCGACGTTTTGTTCCTTGACGAACCAGATAACTACCTCGATATTCCGACACGAGGTTGGCTGGAAGAACAAATCAAGGCGTGTAAGAGCACGATTCTGATGGTGAGCCATGACCGCACTCTGTTAGAGCGTGTGGCAACAAAGATCATTGCTGTTGAGGGTTCAGGCGCGTGGGTGCATGGTGGTTCATACGTGACATTCCCCGAAGCACGACAGAAGCGCCAGGAACTGCTGGGTGACGACTTGAAGCGTTGGAATGATGAAGAGCGTCGACTGTTTCATCACATGAAGATCATGAAGCAGCGTGCAGCACAGAACTTTAAAAATGCAACGAAAGCGAACGGCGCGGAAACACGCTGGGAAAAGTTCGTAAAAGCCGGTCCGCCTCCCCCGCCGGTTGCAGACCAACAGATTTATGTTCGCTTCCGCGGTGCAGACTCTGCTCGTCGCGTTGTGAAGTTCGAAGCAGTTGCTATTGGCGATTTATTCATGCCATTTTCTGATGAAGTGCATTTTGGTGAGCGCCTCGGGCTTATTGGCCCGAACGGAACCGGAAAGACGCACCTGCTGAATGCGTTGAATGGCAAAGCAGAAGGCCTAATGGGCGACATTACGTTTGGGCCACGCACGTCAGTCGGCATGTTCAACCAAGTAAACGACAGACCAGAATTTCACGGACGTGAATGCATTGAGATTGTTCGCGACAGATTGAGTGACGAACAGAAATCAATGGGAGCTCTTGCACGTTATGGCTTGCGCAACAATGCACGCCAAGAATTCCAAACGCTGTCAGGCGGACAGAAGGCACGTCTTGAAATTTTGAGCCTTGAACTTGCTGGTCACAACGTGTTGCTGCTTGATGAACCAACAGACAACCTTGATATTGATTCATCGGAAGCTCTGGAGCGTGCCATTGAAGGTTTCGAAGGCACTGTGATTGCAGTAAGCCACGACCGCACATTCCTTGCGAACTTCGACAGGTTCATCATGATTACAGATGATGGTGATGTGTATGAGTTGCCTGATTATGACATTGCACTTGCTGGGCTCTCTGCCCCTGCTGAACTAGCAACTTTGCGCCTTGCAAAGCCACTGACCGTCTGATTACAGACAGCACGTTTTCGCACCAATAGTGTGGGGAAATGAGCCAGTTCGAAGGAACAATCGAATCCCTACAGGCACGTGAACTGCCTCAGTGGTTTGATGATGCCAAGTTTGGCATTTTCATTCACTGGTATCCGGCTTCTGTGCCGGCTTATGCACCGTTGTCTGAAGACTTGTTTGAACA
>CAIZMV010000372.1 GCA_903934195.1 uncultured Acidimicrobiaceae bacterium
GCCGCGCCATCGATGTAGTCAAAAATTCCGTGAGGGAGACGACTTTTCGCGATGAGACGAAGATCTGCAATGTTGGCGGCGCGTTCAAAGTGGCGCTTCTGTCGCGACAGTGTGGGCACTGAGAAACGTGCGACTGATCGAAGCGTTCGAATGATTCCCATGTATGCCTTTCGACGGTCAAGTAAGGCTACGACCAATGGGGCCACCGACGACGAGTTGCTTCGCTTTGGCGTGAGTGTGGCAGTTGGGTGAGACTTCAGAAGTGCCTTTTCCTTCAGACCTTGATATCGCCCAAGCTGCAACCATCGCTCCGCTCTCTGACATTGCGGGCCAGTTAGGAATTGGCGAAGAATTCCTAGAGCCCTATGGGCGTCATGTAGCCAAAATTGACCTATCGGTACTTGAAAACGTATCGTCTCGACCGTCAGGAAAGTACGTGGTGGTAACTGCTATTACGCCGACACCGCTTGGTGAAGGCAAGACAACTACTTCAGTAGGTCTTGCTCAGGCAATGAAGCACATCGGCAAAGTGGGACTACTGGCATTGCGTCAGCCATCGATGGGGCCAACATTCGGCATTAAAGGTGGTGCCGCTGGTGGTGGGTATAGCCAAGTGATTCCGATGGAGATTTTGAATCTGCATCTCACGGGTGATTTTCATGCGGTGACGGCTGCACACAATTTGCTTGCAGCCATGGTTGACAACCATCTGCATCAGGGCAATGCGCTTGGTCTGTCGCTTGACAAAATCACATGGAAGCGCGTTCTTGATGTGAATGATCGTGCACTACGTAACGTGACAATTGGTGAGGGTTCAAAAGAAGACGGAATTGAGCGCACGTCTGGTTTTGACATCACTGCTGCTTCTGAAGTGATGGCTCTGTTGGCATTAGCCACCTCTATGGAAGACCTTCGCTCGCGCCTTGGTCGCATTGTTGTGGGGTACACAGCAAGTGATGTGGCAGTAACCGCTGAACAGATTGGTTGTGCTGGCGCAATGGCAGTCATCTTGCTGGATGCCATCAAGCCGAACTTGATGCAAACGCTTGAGAACACCCCGGCGCTGATTCATACAGGGCCATTTGGCAACATCGCGACGGGCAACTCGTCAGTGATTGCAGACAAGATCGGTATTCACATGTGTGACTACCTGATTACTGAGGCCGGCTTCGGGGCAGACATGGGTGCTGAGCGGTTCTTCAATATCAAGTGCCGCGTTTCAGGAATGAAACCTGATGCTGCGGTACTGGTAGCAACTGTTCGCGCGTTGAAAGCCCACTCTGGGTTGTTCAAAGTTGTTGCCGGTAAACCGTTGCCGCCAGAAATGTTGCAAGAGAACCCTGAAGACGTTCGTGCTGGCGCAGCCAACTTGGCCAAGCAGATTGAGAATGTACTTGCGCATGGAGTCTCGCCAGTTGTGGCGATTAATGCTTTCCCCACAGACTTTGCAAGCGAACATGATGTGATTCGCGAGATTGCAGAATCTATGGGTGCTCGAGTTGCCGTGTGCACACACTTCTCTGACGGAGGTGCCGGGGCAGTTGATTTGGCTAATGCGGTTGCGGCTGCATGCGACGAACCGAACAACTTCCATTTTCTGTATGAGGAATCTGCGTCATTGAAAGACAAGATTTCTGCAGTTGCCACCAAAATCTATGGCGCCGCTGCTGTTGAGTATTCAGACCTGGCGAATGAACAGCTTGCACGGTATGACGCAAATGGTTTCAGCCATCTGCCTGTGTGCATTGCTAAGACGCACCTCAGTATTAGCGGCGACCCCACGTTGAAGGGTGCGCCCACTGGGCACACTTTGGTGGTGCGTGAAGTGCGCGCGTCAGTAGGCGCCGGATTCATTTACCCAATAGTGGGCAATATGCGCACTATGCCTGGCTTAGGGGCAGACCCCGCAGCGTTACATATTGACATTGGCCCTGATGGGCGCATTGTCGGTTTGTTCTGATCTATTTGCCGCGAAGTGCAGCAACGATTGGTGCACACTCGTCAATGTTTTCTGCGCCAACGATGGTGTAACTGAA
>CAIZMV010000373.1 GCA_903934195.1 uncultured Acidimicrobiaceae bacterium
GCCAATCGCTGTTGACGCGATGGGTGGCGACAATGCTCCATCAGCAATTCTTGCCGGAGCACTTGAAGCAGCTGCCCTCGGTATTCCTCTTCTCCTCGTTGGCCCTGAAGGCCTAGAAGGAACTGGCGACCTTCCATTGCTCGTAGCAAGTGAAGTCATCGAAATGGATGACGACCCTGCTCAATCAGTGCGTCGTAAACGAGATTCCACTCTTGTTCGCGCTGCTGAAGCAGTGCGCGATGGGAAAGCCAGTGCAATGATTTCGGCCGGAAATACGGGCGCAACTATGGCAAGTGCGTTATTACGTATGGGTCGTATCTCGGGTGTCGCGCGTCCTGCAATTGCAACACCAGTGCCAGTTCCTGGTGGTCACCCCACAGTTCTTCTCGATGCAGGTGCAAACGCAGAAGTCCAGGCCGAATGGTTAGTTCAGTTTGCGCTCATGGGTTCTGTGTATTCACAACGTCGTTTCGGAGTAGAAAACCCTCGTGTTGGTTTGCTTTCCATTGGTGAAGAACCTGGCAAAGGCGACACCTTGCGTAAAGAAACATATGAATTGTTGAAGGTTGCTCCCGGAATCAATTTCATTGGCAATGTCGAAGGCCGCGATCTCATGACTGGGGTTGTTGATGTTGTCGTCACTGACGGATTCACCGGAAATGTGGTTCTCAAAACTCTTGAAGGAAGTTTGCGCACTGTTGTGAAGGCACTCTTTACTGCTTTTGGTCAACCTGAATATGCAGATGCAGCAAACACGCTGATGCCCGCACTGCTTCCGCTGTACGAAACTCTTGATCCTGATACGTACGGCGGAGCAATTTTGCTTGGCGTTGACGGTGTGTGCATCATTTCGCACGGTTCAAGTAGTGCACGCGCCATGGTAAATGGCATCAAATGCGCACAGGAAATGGTCGAGACCGGCATGGTCGAGGCGATTCGTGTTGCTATCTCAAGTACTCTTGCTGAGTAAGTACCCACTGAAGGAGACATTCGATGGCAACTATTGAACGCAACGAAGTTCTCGCAACTGTTTGTCGCCACTTGGCAGAGATTCTCGAGATTTCCGCATCTGAGATCTCTGAAACGCAGACTCTTGCAGATGATCTCGGTGCTGACTCCATTGCACTTATCGAACTTGTTGACTCGCTCGAGCAAGAATTCTCAGACATCATCCCGAATTTCCAATTTGAAGACGATGATTTGTCCGGTCTTCTTACTGTTTCTGACGCGGTGAACTACATCGTGCTCGCACTTGGCAAATAACTAACGCCAATGTCAGATCTGGAGAATTCATCTCTTTCAGAGTGCGCCTCACGAATCGGATATGAGTTTCAGAACTCAGCTTTGCTTCGTCAGGCTCTGATTCATCGCTCGTGGCAAGCCGAAAATAGTGACCCGCTGACAAATGAACGTTTTGAATTTCTTGGCGACGCAGTACTTGGTTGGGTTATTGCTGATGTTGCATTTCATCGTCTTGCCGACATGCCTGAAGGCAAACTGACAGATCTTCGACGCAGTGTTGTCAACATGCATGCGCTTGCCGACATTGCTCGACAATTAGGAATCGGCGAGTTCTTGTTGCTTGGTAAAGGTGAAGACGCAGCAGGTGGACGCGACAAGTCGTCCATTTTGGCAGACGCCCTTGAGGCCCTCATCGGGGCTGTGTATCTCGATGGTGGCGCACCAGCTGCTTATGAAATGGTGAAGCGATTGCTCACCGATTCAGTTGAAGAAGCAATTCCACATCTCGAAATGTTTGATGCAAAAACTCGACTGCAAGAACTGTGTGCTCGTTTGTCAATCGGTATCCCTTCGTACGAGGTAGAGGGTGAAGGCCCTGACCACGAACGTGTGTTTACGGCAGTTCTGTACGTTGATGGCCGTGCGTACGGATCCGGTATCGGACGTACAAAAAAAGCAGCAGAACAAATAGCTGCCGTAGGTGCATACGACGCACTCGTCGAACAGCACAATGCCTGAACTACCAGAAGTCGAAACCGTTCGGCGGGGGATTGAAGCCAAAGTTGTTGGCCGAAAAATCATTTCAGTAGAAGTTGGTCGCGAACGTTCAGTTCGACGCTCTGGCCGCGAATCCGTCATTTACGGACTAACTGGCACAACAGTTACAAACGCCCGTCGTCGAGGGAAATATCTATTGTGTGATCTTGATTCCGGCGACGAGATGATGATTCACTTACGAATGAGCGGGCGTGTCTTGGTAGAGCCAGTCGGAACTACACGTCCTGCACACACTCATGTGGTGATGTCGTTATCTGAACGCGATGGCGTGAGTGATGAGATGTGGTTTGTCGACCCGCGCACCTTTGGTGAAGTCGTGGTGTTTGACCCCGCACTGACGGCGCAAGTTTTGCCAGAACTCATCAGGCTTGGAGTTGATCCGATCTGTGAGCATTTCGACGCCACGGTGTTAGCGCAACGACTGGAAGGCAAACGTGGGGCAATTAAACCTCTGTTGTTGAACCAGCACGTGGTGGCAGGAATTGGCAATATCTATGCAGATGAGATTCTGCATCGAGCGGGCTTGCGGTGGAATCGAACCGCGGACTCGCTAACGAAACCTCAGGTCCGTCGACTGGCCCAACACATCTCTGAGGTGCTTTCCGATGCAATCGCTGCAGGTGGGTCAACCCTTGATGATTCCCAATATGTGGATATCGAAGGCAAAACAGGGACATTCCAGGCAGAACACCGTGTCTATGGCAGAGAAGGCAAGAGATGCATCACCTGTGGAAAAGCCGACATTGTTCGAGTAGTAGCCGGCGGGCGATCAACGTCGTATTGCCCTCGCTGTCAGAAATAGAGCGCCATTCCCTGAACACGGTGCCCGTCTATTACTGTTGTGAACGCCGTGTTCCTTAAATCTCTCACTCTCAAGGGCTTCAAGTCCTTTGCCGATTCCACCGTCCTTGAAATGGAGCCAGGTGTCACTGTTGTGGTCGGTCCGAACGGGTCAGGCAAGTCAAACGTCGTAGACGCCATTGCGTGGGTGCTCGGTGCGCAAGCTCCAAGTTCAGTACGTAGCCAGAAAATGGAAGACGTCATCTTCAGCGGAACAAACAAGCGAGCAGCGCTTGGTCGCGCCGAGGTAACTCTGACGCTCGACAACTCCGCTGGTCTATTGCCGCTTGATTTTTCCGAAGTCAGCGTGTCACGAACATTGTTCCGTAACGGCGACAGTGAGTACTCCATCAATGGTGTTGAGTGTCGTTTGCTTGATGTGCAAGAACTTTTGTCTGATGCTGGTGTTGGTCGTCAACAGCACGTCATCATCAGCCAAGGCCAGATCGATGCAGTGCTTACTGCTCGCGCAGAAGACCGTCGCGCCATCATCGAAGAAGCTGCAGGAATTCTTAAGTATCGCAAGCGCAAAGAAAAGGCTGAACGCCGGTTGGAAGCAACTGAAGTCAACTTGTTGCGTGTACAAGACCTTATTCGTGAAGTGCGTCGCCAACTACGCCCGCTAGAGCGTCAGGCTGAAGCTGCCCGCCGTCACGGGGAAATTGTTGGTGAACTTCGTGCATTGCGCTTGTTCTTGTCTGGTCGTGAAGTTGCGTCGTTGCGTGCACGCCTCACGGCTCTTGCAGGCGAAAAGCTTGCCGGTGATTCAGGCGAGAAAGAGATTCGCCAGAAACTTGCTGCCTTGGATACAGAAGTCCTTGCTGCCGAAGCTGAACTGTCTGCGCGCGGTGAATCCGGCGTCAATGACGAATTGATGAGAGTCGAACAATTGCGAGAACGCGCTCGTGGTCTTGCAGCAGTAATTGCGGAGCGTCGCCGTTCAATGGAACGAGATCAGGGCCAGCTCATTGCAGATGATGTTGTGGCGGCGCTTGAGGCAGATGCAGCGCAAATGCGTGAAGAGTTGATTGAAGTTGAGCGCAGTCTCGCTATTGCAATGCAAGAGAATGATTCGTTGCAAGAGGAAGAAGAAACCTTCGAGCGCGAGCGCACCGAGCAAGGTCTCTTCCACATGGTGCAGAGCAATGAAGCATCAAATGCCGCAGCTGAAGTACGTGGTGAACTTCGCACATTGCGCAACACGGTGGAACAAGGTGCTGGCGAAGCACAAAAGATGCAGGCTCGTACCGAGCAGCTAGTTGCGCATGATGCAAACGTCGCTGCGGGAATTGATCGTCTGCAATCTGAATTAGCCGATGCCGAAACTGAAGTGGGCTCATTGCGCGCTCAGCTAGTTGATGTCACAGCAACACGTGAACAGATTGAGTTGTTGGGCGATGAAGCTCAAGTTGCCCGCGCTGCAGCGGAACGTCGCAGCGCACGTGCTGCAGCAAAACTTGAAGCACTAGAAGAAGCAGTTGCGTCGTCACGCGCTCGCATTGGTGCCGAGCATCTCGCCAATGTTTCCGGAGTAGTTGGTGCGCTCGTTGATCTTCTTGACGTAGATGCTGGCTGGGATGCCGCCGTCAAAGCATCACTTGGTGAAGCGCTTGCATCAATAGTTGTGTCTGATTCGTCATCTGCTCGACGCGCAATTGATGCGTTGCAAGCAGTTGATCACAATGGTGCAGTTCTTGCCCTTGGAAACAACCAGAGTGCGGCATCTTCTTTGCCGTCTGGCGTTCAGTCAGTTCGCTCACACGTCAGGCCTGCATCCGGCGCACCTGCTGCCTTGGCAGCTTTGCTCGATTCGTTGTTGTCGCATATTGGTTGCGCTGATGATCTAGATGCCGCAATTGCGGTTGTAGAGAATTCAGCGTCTGCCACCGTTGTTACACGTCGTGGTGACCGATTGTCTCCATCTGGTTGGCGTCTCGGTGCTGCCGATGATCTTGGTTCACAAGAAGTTATTGATCGCACTCGCATCGAAGTGGAATCTGCTGTAGCTGATCTTGCACGTCTTGCTGACGAAGTGGAATCTGCAAAGACGCGTCTAGTGGCAGCTCGCCAACAAGGAACTCAGCTTCAATCACAAATTGATCGTCAATTGGTGGTGGTTGAAAGCGCGTCAGACAAGTTGACTACCGCAATCAATGATCGTCGTGCGAATGCGGCTGAACAACAGATCACACGTGATGCTGCAAATGAGACCCGCGCTCGCTTGACTCAGTATCAGCAGCGTGTATTGGAACATGAAAACATTCTTCCAGGCCTTGAAGAATCAGAAGCTGCCGAAGTCGCTGAAGCCAAAGCCCAGACCGAAGAACGCGCCACGATTGATTCCAAATCAGCACACCTTGTACTGCGCCGTAAAGATCTTGATGTTCGAGTAGCCGGATTACGTGAACGCGAGCAGTTCCTGAAGCAACGCGCAAGTGATAC
>CAIZMV010000374.1 GCA_903934195.1 uncultured Acidimicrobiaceae bacterium
CTTCACGATTCGCGGGCCAGTTCTGCCGATGACAGGTGGCTATCGAGTAATAGTTGGTCGACGAGAATTGAAGCATATTTTGCTCAGTCTTAGACCTGATGTTGTGGAACTGTCTGATAAGTCGACGTTGTATTGGGTTCCAAAATGGTGCAGAAAAAACGGCATTACGTGTGTTGTCATTTCTCATGAGCGAACAGATTTGGCGCTCAATTCCTTGGGTTGGAAACGATTCCCCCTGATTCCTGTTGTGAACTACTTCCGTCAAGTCATTTCCCGTTCAGCAGATGCAATTGTGTGTGCGTCTCGCTTTGCCGCGGCAGAATTTGAGGGCCAGTCAGACTCGGTCCACATTGTCCCGCTTGGTGTTGATGGCGCGCAATTCTCAAGTAGCCAGAAGTCCTCTAATTGGGGAACGCCATTCACGCTTGTTGTCTGTGCGCGTTTGTCACCCGAGAAGAACGTTGATGTCGCAATCGAAGCTCTTCGAATTTTCTGCAGAAATAATGTCTGCCAGATGTTGGTCTTAGGTGACGGCCCATTGATGAATAGCCTTCAGGAACAGGCAATTGGTTTGCCGGTTCATTTCATGGGGCACATCAGTGACCGCGATGCGCTTGCAAACTTGCTTGCATTTGCAGATGTGGTATTGAATCTTGGCCATATTGAGACATTTGGTCTTGTGTCATTAGAGGCACTTGCAGTTGGCACACCAGTCATTGTGTCTTCTGCTGGAGCATCCTGTGAAGTTGTTGACAGAACATGCGGTGTGGTTGTTGATCTGCAACCCGAAGAAATAGTCGCCGCAATTAATCAACTCCGCCAGTTCTCACGAGAAGACCTACGTCTTCAATGCGAAATTCGTGCTAGCAATTTCAATTGGACTGTCACTGGTGAACGAATGGTTGAACTATTCGCATCGAGTATCGGAATTTCTCAGTATGTCAATCATTCTTGAGCACCAGATTCGGTTAGAACCTCTCGGTCAATATGAATCAGAGGTTCGTCACCTATTTCATGAGACATTTCTTATGGGAAGACCATTGGGCTTCTCGCTTGATGAAGTTGGCTTGTACGAAGAACTAAGCCTTGCTTGGTACCTGACAAATGCAGCGCATCTAGGCGCCGTAGCGATTCGCGACAATGAAGTAGTTGGGTACGCATTGGTTTGTACAGACCCTGTGGCATATGACGAATGGCTTGCAAAGGTAGCGAAGAAACTGACGCGACGAGTGTTCATCCGACTTGTCACGTTCCGATTAACTGCACGCAGTCGAAAGTTCTATCGCCTGAGATTCTTGGATTCCCTTACTGTGTGGAAATCTCGGAAGCGATTGCCGATTGATATTGGCGCACATGTGCATATGAACATCAAGGAAGGCGAGCGCTCTGGGGCTGTTGCTTTGGCCCTGCTTGGGCATATCGACCATGTATGCCGTGACCACGGCGTTTCTTCCTGGATTGGCGAGATAAACGCAAGTCTTGGTTCTCGCGAACGCGCTCTTGCGCGAGTCCTTGGCGAGATCATCGCTATTGAGCCGAACCGAACGTTCAGTAATCTCGTGGGTCATCCGGTGAATCGGTTGACTGTTCGCCGCGAACTGTAGTCGCTATTGCATGTAAGCAAGTAAACGGTTGGCTATTTCAGGGCCATGCGTGTCTTGCAAAAAGTGACGAGCGCCAACGATCTCTTCAAATGTTGAATGAGGAATAAGTGAGTGCCACTTCTTGCCCCAATCCAACGTGAACACACCGTCGTTGGTCGCCCATAAGAAATGGATTGGAATCTTCAGCGCGTTGATGGTTGCGAAGTTCTTTTCCTGGTTGACGGCATCGCCTGAGACTGGGTCATGTAACGGAATGCTGAGAGGGAAGCGACGCGGACCATTCACGCCGTCTTCACCAAGCCCGATGAACGGGGCGTCGTACGCAGTTTTCACATCAAGAGCTTCACCTTCGTAGTTCGGTGTTCCGCCTTGGAGTGCAACAAACAATGAATCACGTGGTGAAATTCTGTCGGTGGACATTGCCATCAATGTGCCCCACAAAAACTTGCCGGGAA
>CAIZMV010000375.1 GCA_903934195.1 uncultured Acidimicrobiaceae bacterium
GTACTTCCGTGACTTGGGGTACTTGTGGCAAATCTTTGGTCAGATCTGGTTCTTTGCAACGCCCATTGTGTACATGCCTACTTTGATTGAAGGTCGTGTGCCTGCGTGGGCTGAATGGATTTGGAAACTGAACCCAATGGCAGTGTTTGGCCAGGGTTTCCGCAGGTCTATGTATGACGGCAAGTTTGCTGGGTGGAGCAACTTGGGTGCGTGCGCAATTGTTGCTGTGTTGTCGATGGTGATTGGTTGGACAATCTTCACCAAGTTGTCGCGCCGTTTCGCTGAAGAGCTGTAAGCAGCTTCGTCTTCTGTTGGCCGTGCTTAGCGCGGGTCGGGGTAGGCGTTCACTAAACGACGCAAGTTCGTATCGATATAGGGACGTGATTTACGTTGGCCGCCGCGGTCTTCGATAGCTAGTTGCAACCGACGTAAACCGGCGATCACAATCTCTGGCCGAGGGGTGCGGCCCATTCCCATACAGTCCTGTAACCAGCCGGCGGGGCCTTGGTGGCCGCGTTCGTTATTGCATCGTCGGCAGGCCGCCACTTCGTTTTCAATCCAGCTGGGACCGCCCTTAATAGAGGGGACCAAATGCTCGGTGGTGGCGGGGTTGAGGCGGTCGTCGAACTGCACCGAACACCAGACGCAGAGGTCGCCGTCGCGCTCGAGGATGGCCTCCATGCGCTGCCTGCGATCCATCTGACGGGGTTTCTTGCTATCCATTGCCCGCATAAGGGTACGGGCGCCAGAAGTGATGTGGGGCTTGGGGTTGCGATGCCAATCGGGGCGGTGGCGGGCACACATGAGGGGTATGGCCAGCCGTACGGAATATAAGTAAATGCTTATACTGTGGAATAGGCCGATGTGACCGGCCCATGGGCGGTGGTGGCCACCGAAGAGTTCGAGGAGTGGATGATGAGCCTGACAGACAAGCAACGCACGGATACAGACGACTCCATTAATCAATTGCGCCAAGATGGCCCGACTTTGGGGCGCCCGTATGTCGACACGATTCGCAACAGTCGATTCAAAAACATGAAAGAACTTCGTGTCTCGTCACAGGGAGCACTTCGCGTTCTCTTTGCTTTTGATCCAGAGAGGCGAGCTGTTCTGCTACTCGGCGGGGATAAGTCAAAGGACTCTCAGTGGAACGACTGGTATGTCGGCGCAATACGGCGAGCTGATGACCTTTTTGAAGAACACATTCGCAAAATTGGAGAAAAATGATATGGCAACAAAAAACTATTATGAACTACCGGTTGTTCTTGAACTGTATGCATCTCCGAAATACGAGGAGTATTCCGCCGAGAGTTCAGAGGAAATGTTTCAAGAGATTGTGGCGTATTACGTCAATCTCAATCGCAGGCGTCGCAAAATTACCCAGAAGCAAATTGCCGAGGCTTTGCATATCTCGCAGCCAGGCGTATGCCAGATGTTGAAGCGCCCCGCGACCATCTCCAAGTTGTGGCGTTTGTCTGTTGCCATGGGTGGGAAATTGGAAGTCAATATTCGATTCGGCGACAAGGTGTATTCGTTATTGAATGAACCGCTGCCAGGCAGCGAAGAAGAATAACTACCTTCCACATTCCGATGCATGTTTAGTGACAGGCTGTGTGAATGGGAAATCTTGAACAAATACTTGGCTATCAAGGCGCAGTGCGTGAGGGCGATGCCGCAATGGTTGGGCAAGAGATTGTGCAGATGCCGTTTTGGACACCTGAGTTTTGTGCCACGTTGATTCAGGCAGCGCAAGCAGCTGGTGGGTTTGCGCAACAAAGCGATGACCCAGTGCCTGGGTATGAAATTTCATTGGCTGCTATTGCACCACGGTTGTTTGAAGCTGTGGAACAAGACATTGGTATTCGCCTATGGCCGGCGTTGCAACAGTGGTGGCCGCTGATTGATTACCACGGCCTGCGTGATGCATTTGTTATTCGTTACGCCATGGGTGAGCAAGAAGAACTACGCATGCATCATGATGTGGCGCAGGTGAGCGCAAGCATCAAACTGAATGACGACTACGAGGGTGCGGTGCTGGAATTTCCTCGACAGAAGTTTTCAAATAGCGACGTGCCTGTGGGCGATGTGATCGCATGGCCAAGTTTGGTGACTCACCCACATGCCAGCAGTCAATTGACTCGCGGTGTGAAATACAGCCTCACCATCTGGTGCGAGCTGCCCATGATGCTCGACTA
>CAIZMV010000376.1 GCA_903934195.1 uncultured Acidimicrobiaceae bacterium
AGGCGCAGACAAGAAGGGCAAGAAATAATGTTTGCCTCTGATGTCCTCGTTGCTCAAAACATTGGTTTTGCAATCATCGCCACAATCATGGTTGTAGGCGCATTGCGCGTCGTTACCACCAGCAATGTTGTCCATGCAGCTCTGTGGTTAGTTGTTGTTCTTGCGGGTGCAGCGGCTCAGTACGTATTGCTCGCCGCTGAATTTGTGGCCATTACTCAAGTCCTCGTGTACATCGGTGCCGTGATGGTGTTGTTCTTGTTCGGAACAATGTTGACTCGTGCTCGTATTGGCGCTGAATCCGATTTGAATAACAAGAATTGGTTCTTCGGAATCCCAGTTGCAATTGCATTGTTTGTTGCAATGGCTATTGCGCTCGATAGTGGTTTCGGAAGCCAGAAGATGCCAGCAGATCCTGCTGTTGCAACGACGCAAGAAATTTCTGACCAAATCTTTGGCCCGTACCTCTTGCCATTCTGGGCGTTGTCGTTCGTATTGCTGGCAGCTGTAGTCGGAGCCATCGTGCTCGCGAGGAGGGACTAATCATGTTGGTCAATCAATTCCTCATCCTTGCCGCTGTTCTGTTCTGTATTGGCGTCTATGGCGTTATTGCCCGCAAGAACGCCGTACTTGTGCTCATGTCAATCGAGCTCATCTTGAATTCAGTCAACATCAACTTGTTGGCCTTCTCTATGCGTAACGGTTCGCTAGATGGGCACACGTTCGCTTTGTACATCATCGCAATTGCAGCTGCCGAAGTTGGCGTGGGTCTTGCAATGGTTCTCCTTATGTATCGCAATCGTCGTTCTATTGACCTCGATGAACTCTCAGAGATGAAGGGCTGATCCGATGTTCGCAGCAGCCACAGAAGCAGCAACAGAAGTAGTACTGAAGTCGGGGTGGTTCCTCGAGAATGCGTGGGTCATTCCCATCATTCCTGCATTGTCGTTCTTCCTCATTATCTTCTTCGGAAAGCGCATGCCAAAGAAGGGAAGCGAATTCGGCGTTGCTTCAATGATTGGTGCGCTGGTTTTTGCTGGCGGTGCTACATACCAATGGATTCAGCGAGTCAATGGCGCTCCTGAAGGCGCGTTTATTTCTCCCGTTGTCAAGACCTGGACGTGGTGGCAAAACGGCGGATTTTCGTTTGGCATTGGCCAACATGTCGATGGTTTAACTGTTGCAATCCTTTTGGTCGTTGCATTTATCTCCACTCTGGTGCAGATCTACTCACTTGAATATCTCCGTGGAGATCGTCGTTACACACACTTCTTTGCATCGCTGACCTTGTTCTCTGCCGGAATGCTCAATATGGTTGTTGCAGAAAACATGATTCAACTCATCTTGGGTTGGGAAATCATGGGTCTGTGCTCTTTCCTTCTTATTGGTCACTGGTGGGAAGAGGGCGCAAATAGCCGCGCTGCGTTGAAAGCGTTCTTCACCACACGTACTGGCGACATTGGCCTTCTCACTGGTACAGCCATTCTTTTCTTCTCAGCGAATGAATGGACCACAAAGACTCTTGGTGTTTCTGGTTTCTCGATTCGTGGTTTGTCATCGTGGGCATTGTCCGGCGACCCTGGCAGTGCCGCAATCACGATGGGTGCAGTAGCTCTGTTTATTGCTGCCATCGGTAAGAGTGGTCAGTTCCCACTTCACACGTGGTTGCCAGATGCAATGGCTGGCCCAACTCCTGTTAGTTCACTTCTGCATTCATCCACCATGGTTGTTGCTGGAGTTTTCCTTGTTGCTCGTGTCTACCCAGTGTTCTTTAAGGGCATGGACATTCTCGGCAGCGGTGCCAACTTCATCGTCATTATTGGTGGCGTCACCATCGTTATTGCTGCTTTGCTCGCATTTGTGCAGACAGATATCAAGAAGGTTCTGGCGTATTCAACAGTCAGTCAGCTTGGTTACATGATGATGGGACTGGGCGCAGGTGCATGGTTGCCAGCCGTCTTCCATATCTTCACGCACGCATTCTTCAAGGCTTGTTTGTTCCTTGGTGCCGGATCAATTAGCCATAGTTCTTCTCATCACTCATTCGAAATGAAGAAAGACATGGGCGGACTTCGCAAGTTCATGCCAATCACTTTCGGTACCTGGATTATTTCGACTCTTGCTCTCTGCGGAGTGTTTCCTTTCTCTGGTTTCTTTTCGAAAGATGAAATCATCGACAACGTTGGTCACAATGGCTACAACGTCTTCATGTATGTCGGACTTGCTGGTGCGTTCCTCACCGCTGCGTACATGACTCGCGCTACGTATCTCACTTTCTTTGGTGAGCCACGTGGTGCTTCTGCTGGTGAACATCATGAAGGAGAGAGCCACGACTCGCATGCTGCACATGATGACCACGCAGATCATGGCCATGACACTCATGATTCGCACGATGCTCATGCATCGCATGGACCTCACGAATCTGGTTGGCTCATTACTGCGCCATTGATAATTCTGGCAACGCTTGCACTCAGCTCTGGCTTGTTGAATGCACTGCCATTTGGTGAAAATTGGGAAAACTTCAAAAAGTGGGTCGAGCCAAGCGCTGAAGTAATCAACCCAACAGGCATTGCGTATGTCGTAGGTGGAATTGGTGAAGCTCGTATTTCAGCTGATGCCCCAACCGATTCAGATGTTGTAGAGGGCGACGCAGAAGTTGTTACAGATTCTGAGCATTCGACTGTTGATGATTCTCATGGAACAGTTGTAGAGGGCGAAGCAGGCGCAGAGATGCTGAGGTCGACCACCGCTAGCGGCGAAGATTCCCATTCAGCAGAAGAGGGTCATCATTATTCGCCTTGCGGAAGCAAGACACCTGAACAAGGCGTGTGTGCGGCACCGCAACTTAACCACGCACCGTTTAAGTGGTCGAAGGCCGGCTTGTCAATGCTGATTGTGTTCGCCGGCTTCCTTCTCAGCTTGTTTATGTGCATTCAGTTGTACGAAAAGAAGAACAAGAAGTTTGTTGGTCTCACCGAGCGAAACAAAGTCTTGGGCTTTGGGTACAAACTTCTTGTCAACAAGTACTACCTCGATGTGTTGTACGAAAAGATCATTGTTCATTCGATTGCACACCCAATTGCTAACGCCGTGTATCGATTCAACCAAAAAGTTCTTGATGGCGTCGTTAATGGAGCAGGCACCACAGCAAAGGGAGTTGCTGGTTGGGTGTATCGCAACATCGATCAACGCGTGGTCGACGGTGCAGTGAATGGCACGGGCAGTGTTGCCCAAGGTGCCGGAAGCGCTCTTCGTCCTGTTCAGTCCGGAAAAGTCAATCAGTATGGGGCGTTGTTGTTCGGCGCTGCCGCCATCGGCGCCCTCGTACTCGTCATCGTAAATACCTAGGGAGCTACC
>CAIZMV010000377.1 GCA_903934195.1 uncultured Acidimicrobiaceae bacterium
CACAGAGCGGGCAGGTGCGAAATACTGTGCGATTAGCGGTATCGGTCATTCCATAGATTGCCACGCCAGACACGCCGAACTCGCAGTGTTCGTACACTGTGGGCATGACAAGCCCGTTTCACAGTGTGGAGATCTGCATGATCTCGACTCCAGACGGCGTCATTGACGTCAATGGGCGTTCTCGACCATTGGGTGGGCCTGCAGACCAAGCGCGCCTCATTGCGTTACGTGGAGCTGCGTCAGTGGTTCTGGTGGGCGCCGGAACCGCGCGAACCGAGAATTACGGACCACCAAGCAAACCTGGCCTGCGCATTGCCGTAGTTACAAAAACCTGCGCGCTTGATTTCTCGTCTCCCCTCTTTTCTTCAGGGGCCGGATTAGTAGCAACCACTGTGAACGCCCCCGCTCTCAGCGTCGACTCTGTGCGCGCTGGCGAAACCGATGTCGACATGGCAGGAATCATTGCCCAATTGCCACACGGCGTTGTTCATGTGGAGGGTGGCCCAATGCTGAATGCTGCTTTGTTTGACGCTGATTGTGTTGATGCAATCAACCTCACGATGTCACCACGTCTCGGTGGTTTTCGAGCACCGTCTCTCAGTCAGGCACCTCATGCACTACGACATTTCACGTGCGTTTCGCTAACAACAGATAGCAATTTTGTTTTCGCGCGTTACGAAAAAGTTACGACTGCTTAAGCAGTGCGAGTTCGCGGCGAAATGCTGCGGCGTCATCAAAGTTTTTGTACACACTTGCGAATCGCATGTATGCAACTTCGTCAAGAGCCTTCAAGCGTTCGAGAACTGCGTGACCAACAGTTGATGATGTGATTTCAGATCCGGATGCCAATGCAAGTCGCATGTCATCTTCAACTGCCTCAGCCAAGGCCTCAATAGATGCATCCTCGACTGGACGTCCTTTGCATGCTGAACGCACACCAAAAGTCACTTTTGCTCGGTCGAATGGCTCTGGAGAACCTGAACGTTTCATCACCAGCAATGGCGCCTCTTCTAAACGTTCATACGTTGTAAATCTGTAGGCGCACTCGGGACAGGCACGGCGACGACGAATTGCCGCGCCATCATCGGCGGGGCGAGAGTCGATCACCTTGGTGTCGTCATGTGGGCATACGGGGCAATGCACTCCGCTAACTCTAAATGACTACAACTTGCCAATGTGTGGATTTTGACCACTTTTAGCAAGGAATAAAGCAATTATGGAATGCGAACGACCTGTCCAGCTTCGATACGAGCACCATTGGCACGAACCAATTCACGAACCAATTCAGATATGTCACCGGTTGGCGCAATGGTGCGAGCAATGTCCCACAATGTGTCGCCTGACCGAGCAACGACTGACCGAGGGATGATTTGGTCTGCAGGAGCAGGGTCGGAAGCAAATGCCCCCGTTGAGATGAGACCAGACGCCAATCCGAAGATGACAACCGCACCGAGGGTGCGGCGGCGGCGCTGGAAGGTGCGAACGCTTGGCCGAGGACGAGCAACGGCTTCTGAGCGGTATGAACCTGAGAACAAGAGTGGATCGATGGTGGTTGCCATGGGATTGCCTTTCGGGGTAAGGGGTTAAGGACCGTGAGGTCTATGTACTGCGAACCGTAGCGAACGGGTGTTCGATAGTTTGCCCGAACAGGTGTTCGTAGTCAAGCACCCTCCCGAACGGCTGTTCTACGAACAGGTGTTTGACCTTGAGGGCGAACACCTGTACGCTCTTCACCATGTCCGAAGCACTCACACCCCGCCAACGCGAAATTCTCAACGTCATTTCCACCAGCATGCAGGAACGGGGCTATCCGCCATCCGTGCGCGAAATTGGCGAGGCTGTCGGCCTCAACTCCCCTTCCACGGTGCACAACCACCTGAACACTTTGCAGAAAATGGGCTTCCTACGTCGTGACCCAACTAAGCCTCGTGCCCTTGAAGTTCGTTTCGACACCAACTCTGAAGTTGCCATGGAACGTCGTCCGTCACGTCACGTTCCCCTCATTGGAGAAGTAGCAGCTGGTACTGGTTTGCTGGCACAACAGAACGTTGAAGACCTCATTCCACTTCCTACTGACTTCACTGGCGAAGGCGAACTGTTTATGTTGCGAGTTCGCGGTGACTCAATGATCGATGCCGGAATCCTTGATGGTGACTTTGTTGTTGCTCGTCAACAGCAAACAGCCGACAACGGCGACATTGTTGTTGCCGGCATTCCGGGCGATGAAGCAACAGTCAAAACGTTCAAGAAGTCTGGCAACAAAATCACTCTTGTCCCAGCGAATCCAACAATGGATCCAATGGTGTTTACGTCAGACGAAGTCAGCGTGTTCGGTAAAGTCGTCACCGTCATGCGTCGGCTGTAACTTCACTTCCCAATTACATTCTTGGTTACATTCCTAAACGTTTAGCAACAAGATGCAATTTGGCGTCTGGCTGAACAACAGCAACACGAACATTGTGTGAGCCGCCTGCGCCATAAAAATCACCAGGGCTTACTAACGCTCCACCTTCACGGGCCAGTTTCTCTGTAAAGCTCCACGCGTCTCCCGCGTTGAACCACAGGTAAAAACCACCATC
>CAIZMV010000378.1 GCA_903934195.1 uncultured Acidimicrobiaceae bacterium
CTAGCGGAATTAACTTTCTTTAATGGTGATGAAAGGAATTCCGTCGGTGTCGTCGTCACCAGATTTTTGGCGGAATCGCGCTGCACCTTTATGTTCAGGCAACCAGCCTGTTACCAAGTACCGCACGCGCTCACCAATGTTGACCGCGTGGTCACCAATGCGCTCATAGAAGCGGGCAACTACAGCAAGCTGAATTGCAACTTGAAGGTCAATTGAGTTCTCTGAATGGCTCTCAAGAATTGCCTGAACAAACTCACGCTGCAAACTGTCGAGATACGAGTCCATGTCGTCGATGGCTGCTGCTTTAGCAGCATCATTCTCTTCAAAAGATTCAAGAGCTGATTCCCACAATTGCTCTGCCTGCTCACCCATGCGCGCAATCAACCCCCGAAGACGTGGGTCAAGATCATGGCCATAAATTCGGCGCGCAGCTTTACAAATATTGACGGCCAGGTCTGCAGACCGTTCAATTTCCGCAATCATCTTCACCACCGACAC
Organism: uncultured Acidimicrobiaceae bacterium; assembly: GCA_903934195.1. GTDB lineage: Bacteria > Actinomycetota > Acidimicrobiia > Acidimicrobiales > Ilumatobacteraceae > UBA2093. Next base: position 499 of record CAIZMV010000378.1, read on the forward strand.
AACCTGGCGAAGATCTCCGGCTACCGGAGCTTGTAACGCGAGGATCTGATAGCAACGTTCTTCTAGTTCCAACGAGAGCGAGTCAATCTCGTCGTCAAACTGAATCAAGGCATCTGCACCCTCTAAGTCACCATTAAGAATGACTGCTGTGGCACGAGGAATAGCTTCAATAACAGTTGCAGCCAACCGCACAAGTTCTGTGCGAACACTGTCAAGTTGTTGGTGAAAACCTTTACGAAGTTCGTCCATGATTCCCCCTAAGTGCTAAACGATTGCGAGCAGCCCCACTATTGGAACGTGCCATTCATTAACATTCTGTCACAATCTGAACGAGAAATGAACTTGTACTGCGTAGTTAGAGAGAAATGACACCCTGAGGCACTCCCTGTTTCAACTGCGATTCCGAGTCTCTCTGGTGGATTCGATACTGAGCGTCATTTATTGGCACATAGTCAACAGGGCCGACACGACGCCAGTTACCTTCGCGATTCATTTCGAATGCCACAACGTCGTCTGAAAGAAGAGTGGAAAAGACTTCTTCAATCCACGCACGATGCTTTGGATGTTCTACAGGGACTAGAACTTCAACTCGCTTATCAAGGTTGCGCGGCATCATGTCAGCCGATCCGATGTAATACACCGGTCCATTATCTTGTCCGCCGTGAGCGAAGCGATACATCCGCGAATGCTCTAGATAGCGACCTAAAACTGAGCGAATGCGGATGTTTTGTTCATGTTCTGAACTAGGCCGAATACAACAGATACCTCTCACTACAAGGTCAATGTGAACACCAGCTTCACTTGCCTGGTACAAAAGCTCAATCATACGAGCATCTGCAAGACCATTGATTTTCATCACAATGTGTCCTTCACTGCCATATGAAATTTCATTTTCAATTAGTTGAACAATTCTGCTGCGCAAGTATCGAGGAGCGACTATCAAGCTATTGAAATCGTGATCTTTGTCAAAACCGGTTAAGGAGTTGAACAAGTGTGAAACATCATCTCCAATTTTCTCATCACAGGTAAAAAGACCAATGTCTTCATAAATTCGCGCAGTTTTTGAGTTGTAGTTACCAGTACCGACATGCACGTATCGGCGTAGCCCAGATTCTTCTTGACGGACAACTAACACGCACTTGCAGTGAGTCTTTAACCCAACAACGCCGTACACCACATGGACACCTGCACGTTCAAGTTCTTTAGCCCAGGTCACATTGGTTGCTTCATCGAATCGAGCAGTCAATTCAATAAGCGCCACAACTTGTTTTCCTAGTTCAGCAGCCTTGATAAGACTGCGCGCAATAGGAGAATCACCTGACGTGCGGTACAAAGTGATCTTGATTCCTTGCACACGAGGATCATTGGCGGCTTGCTCAAGAAATTCCTCAGTTGATGAAGAAAACGACTCATACGGGTGGTGCACCAAAAGGTCACGTTGACGCAACACGCTAAACATTGACTGGTCGTTGCCATCAGCGGCAGCCAAACGACCAGCTGTTACTGAACGCCACGGAGTGTCCTTCAGTGTTGGCTCATCTAATCCGTGCAATTCCCACAAGCAAGATAACGCAAGTGGGGCTGTGTGAAAAGAAACATCAGTTCTTTCCAGATCAAGTTCTTCCAACAACATGTCAAGAACATCAGGGTTGATGTGGTGATCCACTTCAAGACGAACTGCTCTACCAAAACGTCGGCGGCGCAATTCCATCTCGACTGCGACAAGAAGATCGTCTGCATCTTCATCATCAAGCGTGAGGTCTGCGTTACGTGTCACTCTGAATGCGCTGACATGGACAATATCCATTCCGACAAAAAGATCTGCAACGTGGGCTGCAATGACATCTTCAATCATTACGTAGCGACCTTCAGAAATTTTGTGAAATCGCTTTAAGAACGTAGGAATTTTGACGCGGGCAAAACGTTGTTCACCTGTGCTTGCGTCACGCACCAAGACGCCAAGGCTGATTGCCATGTTGGAGATGTACGGAAATGGGTGCGACGGATCAACAGCAAGTGGAGTAAGAACTGGAAATAACTGGCGCTCGAAGAAGTTCTTCATGCTTTCGCGCTCTTCTTGCGTGAGGTCTTCCCACCGACAAACAACTACCCCATGTTTTTCAAGCAATGGAAACAGTTCGTTGAGAAGCAAGTTCTCATGTTCGGATACCAAGTAATCAACCCGATGAGCTATTTCGTTTAACTGACGAGTGGGTGACAACCCATCTGAAGATGTTGTTTGAACACCAGCGGCAACTTGGCCCTTCAGTGCCGCAACTCGTACCTGGTAGAACTCATCAAGGTTCGAACAAAAAATGGCACAGAACTTGATGCGCTCAAGCAATGGCACCGAGGTTTCACGGGCGAGCGCCAAAACGCGTTCATTGAAATCAAGCCAGCTCAGTTCACGGTTGCCAATTAAACGACTCATGCGACAAGATAGTAGTGAGAGCAGAGCGATTGACGGTATGTCAAAGTCAATGATTTAGCCATGTGTTCATCAAGCAGTGCTGCCCGTGTTACCCACGACTTCGAATCAGAACTCGTAGTCAGGGTCACCCATGTCCCATTCAATGGAAATGAGTTCACGCTCTGCATCGCGAACGATGCGAGCCATGTTGCGGCGAAATTGTGGGTCATCACGAGGAAGCAATACAAGACGGGCAAGAACGCGCGAACGGAATTCATCGATGATTGTCTGATCGCCCCATTCTGAGTAGACCTCCCAATGAGGAGACACTGCGCCAAGAAATGCAATGCGGGCATGGGCCTTCGGAGCCTGAGGAATCTGGATATCTGTCATGGTGTCTCCGGACTGCAATGCGTGCGTTGCGAGTATGAATCAATAGCGAACTCTGAACAGCCTATCGGGGCACTTGCGCGACGACTTCTGGGCATTTTTTGCGTTTTTTGGCCCCTTTTTCTGGCCTCTCCTGTGGATAAGTGACATCTTTACTAAACCTTTACCAAAAATGCCGACACGCTGGCGCCCCTGTCTGCTTGACTGGTTTTGCGGGAACTTCCCGCCATGACTCGGCGTCATAAAGACACCGACCAAGAGCATCTGATCCAGATGAAGCGAGGACAGCCATGAAAGTACAACTTCAAGTAACGAGTGCACCAGCCACGAACCTTCCGTTCGATGACTCACCGACATCCTGGATGGGCGAAGGCAACTGCCGCAATTACCCGCCTGCCACCTTTTTCCCGTCAGACGGAGTGGGCGTAGATCGGGCTCGTGCAATTTGCAAGGGGTGCCCAGTGAGCAATACGTGTCTTGAATATGCCCTTGCAGAACGCATTGATCATGGCGTGTGGGGCGGTTGTAGCGAGCGTGAGCGTCGCAGAATCTTGAAGAGGCGCCGCGGTATCGCGGTCTGACCTACTTACTTTGATTCAGACGAGGAGTCGTCAGACTTGCCTTCGTCCATTGCCTTCTTGAACTCTTTCTGAGCCGAACCGAGGTTCTTGGCAAGTTTCGGCAGTTGTGCACCGCCAAACAGCACCAGCACGACAATTGCAACGATAAAGAGCTCTTGGCCTTGTAGAAACGAAATCATGTTCCTGACGGTAGCAGGAAGGGGCGCTTCTTTGATAAGCACGAGAGGTGCTCGAATGCGTCATCAACATCAGCGAGGGGCGTAACCAAGCCATCATCGATTCCCTCGCCCAATCGTGTGCGGGCGGCCTTCTTGATATTCATTCAGACCCAGACCACAACCGCAGCGTGTTCACCTTGGTTGGTGTTGATGCCGCTCGATCACTTGCTCGTGCTGCAGTTTCAGCAATAAGCCTCAGTGACCATTCCGGAGTGCATCCACGCATTGGTGTTGTTGATGTTGTTCCGTTTGTGCCACTTGTTGATTCCACAATGAATGAAGCGCAAATCGCACGCGATGAATTTGCAGCATGGGCTGCAGAAGAATTGAACGTGCCAAGTTTCTTGTACGGCAATGAACGCACACTTCCTGACATTCGCAAAACTGCATGGACTTCGCTGTTCCCAGATGTTGGCTTGAAAGTTCCCCACCCCACTGCTGGCGCAATGTGTGTCGGTGTGCGCGAACCGTTAGTTGCGTACAACCTGTGGTTGGAGAATGTTGATCTTGAAACAACGCGTCGAATTGCATCTGTTGTTCGTTCAGCAAGCATCCGCACTTTAGGCCTGCAAGTAGGGGCGTTTACGCAGGTAAGTGTGAACTTAATTCAGCCAATGATTGCGGGCCCAAATGACGTGTATGAAGCGGTTTCGAAACACGCGACGGTGCACCATGCAGAACTAGTCGGGCTACTTCCCGCTTCTGTTCTGGCATCTATTCCACGTGCCCGGTGGGAGGACCTAGATCTGTCCGTGAAACAAACGATTGAGTGGCGTGTAACTAACCGTTGATTGTGACGCGACGGCCATCTTGTGCGCGTTGACGACGCAAGCGACGACGCTCGCGCTCTGACAAGCCGCCCCAGATTCCGAACTTCTCGCCATTAGCAAGTGCGTACTCGAGGCAATCTCCGCGAACTACACATCCTTTGCACACTTCTTTTGCTTCACGGGTGCTTGCACCGCGCTCTGGAAAAAACAAGTCAGGGTCTACACCAAGGCAGTTGGCCTGGTCTTGCCAGCCACGTTCTTGGCTTAATGAATCAGAATCTCCGTGCATGCTTTTGCCTCCCAGCTACAGCCATATCCGAGTCCCAAGGGATCTTGGAATGTGGCTTGTAATTACAGCGCTGTAATTGTGGCAAACATTTACAGAAAA
>CAIZMV010000379.1 GCA_903934195.1 uncultured Acidimicrobiaceae bacterium
GCGGACACGCTTCACGATCTCGGTTGCAATTACCTCAGGTACCTGCTGGTACGAGTGGAACTGCATCGTGTAGGTGGCACGCCCCTGGGTGCGTGACCGAAGGTCTGTACTGTATCCAAACATCTCGGAAAGCGGAACCTGTGAACGCACCACTTGGGTGTTTCCGCGGGCTTCCATGCCTTCGATACGTCCGCGACGGCTGCTGAGGTCTCCCATCACATCGCCCATGTACTCGTCTGGAGTAACGACTTCGACGCCCATGATCGGTTCAAGGAGGACGGGGCGAGCTGCTTCAGCGGCTTTCTTGAAGGCCATTTGACCGGCAATCTTGAAGGCCATTTCGCTTGAGTCAACGTCGTGGTACTGGCCGTCCATCAAGCTGACGCGAACGTCCACTGTTGGGTAACCGGCGAGAACACCGTTGTCGAGGGCTGCTTGGATTCCTTGGTTGGTTGGCTGGATGTATTCACGAGGAATACGACCACCAGTGACCTTGTCAACGAATTCGTATCCGCTTCCAGGACCAGTTGGCTCGACAGTGATCTTTACAACTGCGAACTGACCAGAACCACCGGACTGCTTGATGTGGCGATATTCAACAGACTCGACGGTCTTTGTAATTGTTTCGCGGTATGCAACTTGTGGCTTACCAACAGTTGCATCAACGTTGAATTCACGCTGCATACGGTCAACAAGGATTTCAAGGTGAAGCTCACCCATTCCTGAGATAACTGTCTGGTTTGTTTCTTCGTCTGTACGAACGCGGAACGTTGGGTCTTCATCAGACAATGACTTCAAAGCCTTACCAAGTTTGTCTTGGTCGTCCTTTGTCTTTGGCTCGATAGCAACGTGGATAACTGGCTCTGGGAATTCCATGCGCTCAAGAATGATGAGATTGTTGCGGTCACACAAAGTGTCACCAGTTGTGGTTTCTTTGAAACCAAGTCCGGCAACGATGTCTCCGGCCATTGCAACATCAAGGTCTTCACGCTGGTTTGCATGCATCAACAAAATACGGCCAAGGCGCTCTTTGCGCTCTTTGGTGCTGTTGTACACCTCGTCACCCTTGTTGATTGTTCCGGAATACACACGGAAGTATGTGAGCTTGCCGAATGGGTCAGCAACAATCTTGAATGCGAGTGCAGCGAATGGGCCGTTCTCATCTGCTGGGCGTGTGAGTTCTTCGTCGCCCTTCGCGTTGGTGCCTGTAGCTGCCTGAATGTCAAGCGGGCTTGGCAAGAAGTCAATAACGGCATCAAGCATTGGCTGAACGCCTTTGTTCTTGAATGCTGAACCACAAAGAATTGGCACGAAGTCAAATGCAAGAGTTCCGGCACGCAATGCCTTCTTGATGTCATCTTGAGAGATCTCTTCGTTGGCGAGATACTTTTCCATGAACTCATCATCGGAACCGGCAATAACTTCAAGAAGTTCTGCACGGTATTGATTTGCTTCATCGATTTGATCTGCAGGAATATCTACTTCGTCCCACTTGGCGCCGAGTTCTTCGTCTTGCCAAATAAGAGCCTTCATCTTCACGATGTCGATAAGACCAATGAACGGCTTGTTTGATTCTGGTCCACCAGCACCGACTGGAATTTGGATAACTGCAGGAACTGCTTGAAGGCGTTCCTTCACCATGTCAACTGTGCGGTAGAAGTTTGCGCCAATACGGTCCATCTTGTTGATGAAGCACATACGAGGAACTTTGTACTTGTTGGCCTGACGCCACACTGTTTCTGTTTGTGGCTCAACGCCAGCAACAGAGTCGAAAACTGTGACGGCGCCGTCAAGTACGCGCAATGAGCGTTCTACTTCAATGGTGAAGTCAACGTGGCCCGGCGTGTCAATGATGTTGATGCGGTGGTTTTCCCAGATGCAAGTGGTTGCAGCAGATGTAATGGTGATACCACGCTCTTGCTCTTGCGCCATGTGGTCCATGGTTGCTGCACCGTCGTGCACTTCACCGATCTTGTAGCTCTTACCGGTGTAGAAAAGAATGCGCTCTGTAGTTGTTGTCTTACCAGCATCGATGTGGGCCATGATGCCGATGTTGCGAGTGCGGTCGAGTGGATATGCACGCTTGGCCATTTGAGTTCACCTTGTTCTTACGGGGGTCAGTAGGGATAAAGAGTTATTGAATACAGGAGCGCACCTCAGTGAAACTGGCGGTGCGCTCTTGAGATTGATCGGTTGTGGGGGTGCGTAACTACCAGCGGTAGTGCGCGAAAGCCTTGTTGGACTCGGCCATCTTTTGCATGTCGTCACGCTTTTTCATCGCGGCGCCAAGACCATTAGCTGCGTCCATCAATTCGTTTGCGAGGCATTCAGACATGGTCTTTTCGCGACGTGAACGTGAGTAATCGACGATCCAACGGATTGCAAGAGTTGAAGCACGGCGAGGCTTTACTTCAACTGGAACTTGGTATGTAGCTCCACCAACACGGCGGCTACGAACCTCGAGTGGCGGCTTTACATTTTCGATTGCGCGCTTCACTGTTGAAAGCGGCTCTTCTGAAGTCTTCTTCTCGATGAGAAGCATTGCGTCGTACACAATCTTTTCAGCGATGCTCTTCTTGCCGTGCAACATCACCTTGTTGGTGAGCTGTGTTACGACAAGCGAACGGTAGATGGGATCGGCGACGAGATCGCGACGTTGTGCGGGGCCCTTACGTGGCATGACGGTTCCTTTTTACTTCTCGCGCTTTGCGCCGTAGCGGCTGCGTGATTGCTTGCGATTTTTTACACCGGCAGCATCGAGTGCGCCGCGA
>CAIZMV010000380.1 GCA_903934195.1 uncultured Acidimicrobiaceae bacterium
CTCAGCGCTGACCTGCTTGCTTCTCAGCCAACTGCTCGCCGAAACAACCCGTAATTGTGACTTTCGTCTCGCATTAGGCGCGACGAAAGGTTAGAATCTAGGAAGTAATCAAACAGTTAATTGTGTTGTGCAAGTAATTGTGAAATCAAGGAGTCACCGTGGCAGATCCAACTAAGCCGAGAGCATCGTTTGCTCCGTGGGATCGCCGCGAACTGCCAGGCAGTTTCAGTGTGGAAGAAACCGCTCGTCGCGTCGGCAATTACAAGTGGGCCGAAACAAAATTGTTTGAAGTTCTTGGCGGCTGGATTGCAACTGTTCCCGAACTTGACATCAAGCTTCGTCTTGGTACGCATTGTTACAAGCACGCATGGCACGCTGAACTGTGGCACAAGCGTTTGCCAGAACTTCGCGAAATGAATCCTGCTCGTCTCACAGTTCCGGCCAACGATGCACTGGTGCGTTTTGTTGATGCAATGACAGAACCAGAAGATGCAAGCCTCACCATTGAAAAACTTGTTGGCGTGTACCGCGTGTATATCCCCCACTTCATTTCGGCATACACATATCACCTCAACAACACCAGCGAAATCACTGACATGCCAACCATTCGGTCGCTGAAGTTCATTTTGCAAGACGAGTTCGAAGATTGGCGCGATGGCGAAATGCTTATCCAGTCGCTGCTCGAAACTCCAGAACATGTCGATCGCGCTGCTGCTCACCAAGCAAAGCTCGAAAAACTCATGCTTGAGGCTGGCGGTATCGCTGGTCACGGAAGCATCGGAATCAACACCCAAGCACCACAAGGAGCACTGTCATGAAAAAATTCATGCCCGTTGAAGAGTTGGCACGTGACGAGCGTTTCAACCAAATCACACAAGCAGACCGCATGGCCGATGGTCGCAATGCGCTCATCGCCGATTCGGAAAAGTCGCGCCGTTCAAATCGCCTCACACCAGCACGACCTGATGCAAGTGAAGCTGCTCGCGCACTGATGCACGGCATTTTCGTTGGTGAAATTCAAGCGCTTGAAGGCGCTGGCCGTACCTGTTGGGACTTCACAACTGGTGAAGAAGCACCATTCGAATTGAAACTCGACATGGCTCGCCAAGCATGGGACGAAGCTCGTCACGTTGAAATCAGTTTGAAGCTCAGCGACTGGATGGGAAGTGAAATCGGTCAATACGCCGAGAACACTGTGCTCTTCCAAGCAGCATGCTCGAACGACCCAGTGCTTCGTCTTGCAGGCGTGAACCGCGCGCTTGAAGGTCTTGCAATTGACGTGTTCACCACCATGAAAGAGTTCGGCGAAATCGCTGGCGATCCGTACCTCGAGTTCTGTGAAGACTGGATGCTTGCAGACGAAGTAACTCACGTGAAGATGGGCAGCGACTGGCTACGCAAAATCACAGAGAACGATCCAGAGCGTCGCAAGAAGGCTCTTGAGTTCCAGGGCATCGTTGACAAGATGTTCTCGTACGGTGGAAGCCGCAGTGACTCTGAAGAATCAAGCTTCGCGATTGCTCGCCGATTCCGCGAACTTGCTGGTTTCACTGAGGACGAAAATGACCACATTGCAGACCTCGGAATGCAAGCCCTCAATGAGCGCAAGGCGCAACTTCGCGAGAAGCAAGCCGCAGCAGCTAACTAATCATGACCCTTACGGTCACCCCCGACACTTATAACTTTGTCGCATTTGATACCGCGTACACCACGCGTATTGCCGAGCACATGGCTACACAGCTTGGCCTCGATGACATTGATGTACTCATTGCAATTAACGAGAACTCTTCGTTAACGCGCATTGAAGTTGAAGTCACTGATTCGCTCATCACAATCACACCTCACTCGGGTGCGCTTGAAGATACTCGCCGGCCTCGTCAGCAAAGTGAATTGAACACAACCATCACCATGGCGCGCGGTATGTTGCGCGCACGTGATCGGTTGCGCGGTGGCTTTGCAGAGGCTCCGGCCGACACAGAACTGTCATTGCCACAAGCAGCTATCTGGGACACGTACATCATGGGCCGCATTGCGCACATGGATATTCAAGTGAACAAACAAGCGTGGGTCTACAACTTCCGCAACCGTCACGGATTCTCAGACGCTGCTGATGCTGTGTTTGAAAAAGTGTGGAATTCATCGAGTTCCACATGGGCAGAGTTGAGCGCACTCAGCGCCAGCACCGTTGCACTCACTGTCTAAAACCACATGACATTTTCAATACGTCAACGCACTGCATTAGTAAATGGCGTTGAACTTGTTGTTCATGAAAGCGGAGACCACGGCGCACCGCTAATAATTTTGGCCCACGGTTTCCCTGAGACTGCCCACAGTTGGCGGCATCAGATGATTCCATTGGCAGAGGCGGGGTACCACGTCATTGCCCCTGATCAAAGAGGCTATGGCCGAAGCAGTGTGCCAAAAAATGTCGATGCATACAGCACTGTTGATTTGTCTCTCGACCTTCTCCACCTCGCCGAACAGGCCGGTCATGAGAAAGCAATCTATGTCGGCCACGACTGGGGCGCCTTGTTGTTGTGGGATCTATGCCGTTTGCATCCTGAACGAGTGCGTGCGGGTGTTGCAGTCAGTGTTCCGTTCACCAATTGGCCAATGGCCCCAATTGAATTAATGAACGCTCGCTACGGAGACAGGTTCTTCTACATTTTGTATTTTCAACGACCAAATGAAGCCGAGCGTGAATTAGAACACGATGTAGCACACACAATGGCAGCGGTTTTATGGGGTGCGTCAGCAGCCGGAGTAAATGACCCCATGTTCTTCACCACAAAGGAATTACCTGCGATGGCTGAAACAACTTTTCTCACAGGTCGTCCAACTCCACCACCACTTCCATGGTCATGGTTGTCTCAAGAAGACTTCAACGAATATGTCTCTCAATTTACTGCGTCCGGATTTTTTGGTCCCGTGAGTTGGTACCGCAATCTTGATACCAATTACGAGAACACTCGGCACATTCCAGTAGAGAAGATGACGATGCCAATCTGTTTTGTCACTGGCGAACACGACCCCGTGAATCTATTGAATTCGACTGCTATTGACTACATGACAAGTACATTGCCGAACTTTACGGGCGGCACGGTGATACCTAATGCAGGGCACTGGGTACAGCAAGAGAGC
>CAIZMV010000381.1 GCA_903934195.1 uncultured Acidimicrobiaceae bacterium
CATCTTTGCGACCAAGCTCAGCCAGCGAACGCACTGCGACATCAGCGCCTTTCAATGGCTGAATACGACCAACGAACAACAACACGGGTCCGCTACCAAGTTCAAGAGCTTTACGTGCACCACGCTTATCGCCAGGAGCAAAGAAAGCATGCTCGACTCCGGGTGCAACAATTTCAATTTTTCCAGGAGGAGTTCCGTACAGAGAAAGAAACTGACGCTCTTCTTCTGTGCAACTGACGCAGATGGCATCAGAACAACCAATGACTTCTGTTTCTGATTGCTCACGGAATTCAGATTCTGGATCGCCGCCTTCAGCCTTCACGCGAGCAAACGTATGAAAGGTGCTGACTAATGGAACATCAAGTTCATGCTTCAGTGAATGGCCGCTAAGACCGCTGAGCCAATAGTTGGCATGGATTACGTCGGTGCCGCCGTGTGCATTGATGTGATCAAGAACGCCTTCAGTGAACTGCGGGACAATTGAAATCATGTCGCCTTTTGGCATATCGATTGCGCCCGCAGGGATATGCACCACTTTGTGGTTTGGTTCAATCATGACTTCAGCGGGCAGGTCATCACGCCACGTACGTGTATAAGTGGTGCAATCAACTCCGGCATGTGCAAGAGCAGATACCAGTTCGCGAACGTACACGTTCATACCGCCTCCGTCGCCAATACCTGGCTGGACAAGAGGCGACGTATGTAGTGAGAGGACGGCTACACGAAGCATGCAGAACTCAACCTATCTAGGGCTTGTCTCATTCCCTAAGGACGGCTATTCAGTGGCAGCAGGCCCAACAAAAGACCGATACACGGACAAAAGGCTTTGCTTTTGTTCTCCCGTCAGTCGCTCATCGTTATTTATAGCTTCAGGAACGCTGCTGGCCGTTGGGGGTGATCCGTCAAGGATGCCCGCTCTTACATACAAGGTCTCGGCGGATATCTCAAGCGCCCGAGCAATTTGCTGCAAGATGTCAGCCGATGGTCGACGGATGCCGCGCTCTATTTGCGAGAGATACGGATTCGATACTCCGGCAGAACGTGCAAGATCACGAATACTCTTTTGTGCGTTCTCACGTTGCTGACGAATGAACTCTCCTACGTCGTGCAACGTTTCAGTTGGGCGAATGGGCATGGCCCTACGAATCTTTCACTACTGCACCGGCGCCACTTTCGCGCACACGCGCTACTAGTGCTGCAGTAAGCGCATCAATACGTTCAAACAAATCATGACGTTGTTGTGAACAAGACTTTTCAAACATTCCTAATGCACCAGCAAGGTCGGACAACGCACGATCATCAATGTTCTCAAGTGATTCGAACTGATAGTGCTCGCACAGTTCATCAAGCTCTTTCACCAACGGATGATCACCAGCAACATTTGTCTCACGTGGCGGACGCGCACTGCCACCGCCATGTTGTTGTCCAAATACATCTGCAAGCCGATCAGCCAATGAACCGACTGGTGCATCAGCACCACTAGCTCTACGGCGTTCTTCGTCTTGCACTAAATCAAGTCGACCTTGTGCAAGTCGACG
>CAIZMV010000382.1 GCA_903934195.1 uncultured Acidimicrobiaceae bacterium
ACGCCAGTCAGACCAGTCACTACAACCGGCGTAGACGAATCAGTTGTAGTGCCATCACCAAGTTGACGGAATCTGTTGGAACCCCAACACTTCACCGTGCCGCCGCTAATCACCGCACACGCCTGATCTGGCCCGAGTGACAACGACACAACACCAGTCAGACCAGTCACCACAACCGGCGTAGACGAATTAGTTGTAGTGCCATTACCAAGTTGACCATATTCATTTTTGCCCCAACACTTCACCGTGGAATCTGTCAACAACGCACACGCGTAGGCATGACCCAGAGACAATGACACAACTCCGGTCAATCCGGACACTCGCAGAGGGATTGTGCTATTCAAAGTGCTGTGACCAAGTTGGCCACTCGAGTTATCTCCCCAGCACTTCACTGTGGAATCGTCCAACACAACACATCCGAAATCGCCACCTGCGGTAACACTGACTATTCCCGGGTCACCCGCTGCGACGACGATAGGAGTCGACACTCTGCCGACAACGACAACTGCAAATATGGCGACGCACGCAGCGGTCAGAAACCGAGAAACGGAGTTTCCTGAAACACCAGGACGTCGGCGACTGGGCAGAATTTCGTTCAAAAATGACATGCATTAAGTGTCAGTCACCCCTGCTGGCTGGTGGAACGGATTCGGCACAATTGACCACTCCAACGACACAAATGACCACTTCGGTCAATCCCGTTGGGGTTCTTAAAGCCAGTTGTTCTTGCGGAACAGGCGGAACAAACCTGCCGAGACAGCAGCTAGAGCACCAAGAACTATGTAGTAGCCGTACTTCCATTGCAGTTCGGGAAGATGCTCAAAGTTCATTCCGTAAATTCCTGCAACCATTGTTGGCACTGCACCAATGCCCACCCACGCTGAAATCTTTCTCATGTCAACGTTCTGTTGAACCTGAATGAGGGCAAGGTTGGCATGTAGGGCAGCATCCATTAAGTCGCTCATGGTGTTGACGTCATCAATAACTTTCATGAGATGGTCGTGCACATCAGCAAACTGCGGTGCAAACTGAGCATCAATATGAGGCACCTCGCTTGAAGCGAGTCTGTTCAGTGGTTCGATTAACGGATACGCAGCTCGTCTGAATTCAAGTAGCTCACGCTTCACTGTGTACAAACGTGCAGACGGGGCCGGAATCTCATCGTCAAAAACAATGTCTTCTAAACTTTCAACATCTTCTTGAAGATTCCGTGCAACTTCAACATACTGATCAACTAAACGGTCAAGTACCTCGTGAAGAACTGCTGTTGATCCCACTTTTAAGCGATCTGGATGCTTCTCTAGATCTGCCCTGATTGAACGCATCGGAATAGCATCACCGTGCCGCACAATAAGTATGCATTTCTCACTAATGAATATGCCTATATCGCCCACGACAATTCTCGAGGTGTCCTTATTGAACATCAGTGTTTTAAGAATCAAAAAGGAATGAAGTGAGTACACATCAAGTTTGGGACGATGACGACCGAGAACTGCGTCTTCGACTGCTAAAGGATGCAGCGAGTACTTCTGTTGATAATTCTGAATTTCGTCATCACTTGGGTCTAGAAGACCCACCCAAGTGAAGCCAACATCGCCTTCACTATCGCGAGATCTCACTCCATTGACGTATAGGGCTGAATCAACTAACACGATGCAACTCTACATTCAGGACCATGAACGATATAAGACTTCTTGCTTTACGCGGCGCGAACAAACGCGGTCACGGAGTCGGCAATCATCTGCACTGCAATAGCGGCAAGCAACATGCCTGCTACTCGCGCTAGTAACACCACGCCGGCGGGACGAAAGATCTTCTTAACAACGCCGCTAAACCGAAGTGTGATGAGCGAAACCGATAGTGCACATGCAATAGCTGCAACAACACTGAACCATTCAGCTGCTCCTTCAGCTTTTCCGAAAAACACAATGGTGGCAACAATGGCACCAGGGCCAGCAAGTAAAGGCGTACCTAATGGAACCATGGCAATTGAAGTGCGCTGTTCAGGAGCGGCTACTTCAAAAGTGTCTTCGCTACCACCCTTGCCGTACAACAACTGCAGAGCAACAAGAAGAAGCAGTAATCCACCAGCACCCTGTAGAGCAGGAACAGAGACATTCAAGTAATCAAGAACCGTGCGTCCACCGACTGCGAAAAGTGAGATGACGAAGAATGCAGTTCCCACGGCCATAAACGCGGCACGGTGGCGTTCTTTGTCTGACAAACGCTGTGTGACTGCCAAAAAGATTGGCACATTTCCAGGAGGATCCAGAATGACCAACATGGTCACAAGAACCTCACCAAATAAACGCATACGTTCAGGTTAGGCGGTTAACGCAGTGCGTCAGCGAACATGACGGCTGCAAAGACAAAGAACGC
>CAIZMV010000383.1 GCA_903934195.1 uncultured Acidimicrobiaceae bacterium
GACTCTGCCCATGCAAGATCAGTTTCAGTGCATTGCGCGCTGCCACAAATTGCAGACACTCCTTCACCAACTAATGCTGGCGTATTCGGCATTGCACGTACTGCTGCTGTTTTTGTACCTGCAGCATCTTGCAACGTTGCAACAGAAATACCCGCGGCAATAGAAAGCACACGTGGAATTCCAAGCGCAGCTGCTGATGCACACACTGCTGCAGCATCACCCGGCTTCACTGCAATAAGAGCACCTTCGCCTGCCACAACTGTTGCGCTAGTACGAACTGCGAATGTTGTTTCTAACGCTGAGCGCTTATCTGCATCAAGTTCAACAACCGTGATGCTCGATGCTTCCCACCCATTGGCCACCAAGCCACTGACAATTGCAGTGCCCATATTGCCCCCGCCGATAATGACGAGCCGTGGAGTGTGTGAAGTCATACGCCAACACTAATAGCGATGGTGCCGAGGACGGGGCTGACTTCCCCGACCTCCCCGCCCCTCGGCAATTGAGATGTGGGCGAAGACTGGTGCCGTTTGGCAATTACTCAGTCAGCAAAGTGACTGGCAAAACCAATTCGGATGATGGTGGGGAAAATGCGCTCGACAGTGGCGTAGAGGGTTCCGACTACTCGATCGAGTTCATCTTCGTCGACCATGCGCAGAGGCAATTCACCGCGCAGAAAAATTGCGTCTTCAATGCCAATGGAAAAATGCACACCCACCAGAGATTCATTACGACGCAAAACGTGTTCATACAACTGCTCAGCATTTTCTTCAGGGGCAGGCATCACATACGTTTCGAACTGAAGTGTGCGTTGACCAAGTGTGAACCACACAGTAGTGAACTCTTTTTCTTCCCCATGCATACGCACATACCAGCGATGCTCGTCTGGTTCGCCACGGTCAACTGCAACGATTGTGTCGTTGCGTTCCATCATGGACATTAACCACGACGTAATTTGTCGATCTAGTAGTTCAAGATGCGTGTTACCAAATAGCTCGCTCATTGTTGTTTCTACTTACACACAACTCGGTCACGCGAGGTGAGGTCTGTGTATGCGCGACGCAAACGAGCTGCGGCAAAGCTCCAGGTGTATGCCTTTGCATGTTCTGCTGCTTGTGCAGACATATTTGCAGCAACTGACGGGTCATCAAGAATGGTTGCAATGTGGCGTGCGAAAACATCTGGTTGACGATCAGGAACCAAGAAACCTGTCCGGCCATGTTCAACAATGTTGAGAAGCCCACCCACTCCAGTTGCAACTACTGGAATTCCACACGCTGCCGCTTCCAGAGCGACAAGTCCGAAACTTTCACTTCGGCTTGGAACTAAAACAACATCTGCAGCGCGGTAATACGTAGACAAAATATGGTGAGGTTGCGGTTCAACAAACCGCACTTGGCCTTCAACACCAAGTTCTTCAATGAGTGAATGAACATGGGCTAATTCAGTTTCACCTTCAGTGCCACTTGCTCCGCCAACAATGAGAAGTACCGCATCTTTGCGCCCCAACTCTGCAAGCGAACGCACTGCGACATCAGCGCCCTTCAGTGGCTGAATGCGACCAACGAACAACAACACGGGGCCGCTGCCAAGTTCAAGGGCTTTACGCGCACCACGCTTATCACCAGGCGCGAAGAATGCATGCTCGACACCTGGTGCAACAATTTCAATTTTCCCAGGAGGAGTTCCGTACAGAGATAGGAACTGACGCTCTTCTTCTGTGCAACTGACACAGATGGCATCAGAGCAACCAATGACTTCTGTTTCTGATTGTTCACGGAATTCAGATTCTGGATCACCGCCCTCAGCCTTCACGCGAGCAAACGTATGAAATGTGCTGACTAATGGAACATCAAGTTCATGCTTGAGCGAGTGACCACTAAGGCCACTGAGCCAATAGTTGGCATGGATTACGTCGGTGCC
>CAIZMV010000384.1 GCA_903934195.1 uncultured Acidimicrobiaceae bacterium
GGTGAATGTCTGACATGTGGTACTTGCCGCCTGGCTTCGTGTCCGCAATGTGTGGCACTTTGTCTGCGATTCTGTTGAAGTCGTCAAGATCAAGCGCTACGCCTGCTTCATTTGCAATAGCAAGAAGGTGCAATACGGCATTGGTGCTTCCACCAAATGCGTTTGTAACAGCGATGGCGTTTTCAAATGCTTTCTTTGTCATGATGTCGCGAGGGCGAATGCCGAGGCGCAACATGTTTACAACTGCTTCGCCGGCGCGATGAGCGTCACCTTCACGGCTGGTATCAATTGCAGGTGCAGATGCACTTCCGGGAAGACTCATACCCAATGCCTCAGCAATTGAAGACATGGTGTTTGCAGTGAACATTCCGCCGCATGCACCTTCACCTGGGCATGCAGCTTTTTCAATGTCGGTTAGTTCACCTTCAGTGATTGTGCCGGCAGCACACGCACCGACTGCTTCAAACACTGTGGTGATGTCAATGTTGTTGCCCTTGTATACACCGGGCATTGTTGAGCCGTTGTAGACAAACACGCTGGCAAGGTTCAGACGAGCTGCTGCCATGAGCATTGCGGGAATGCTCTTGTCGCAACCGGCAAGACCAACAAAGCCGTCGAAACGTTCTCCGTGAACAACTGTTTCGACACTGTCTGTAATGACTTCGCGCGACACAAGAGATGCGCGCATTCCTTCATGACCCATGCTGATTCCGTCAGACACGGTGATGGTGCCGAACTCCATTGGTACGCCACCGCCGGCACGAACTCCGGCTTTTGCATGATCACTAAGTCGGCGCAATGACATGTTGCACGGTGTGATTTCATTCCAGGCCGATGCGATACCGATTTGAGGCTTTACCCAGTCGTCATCACCCAGACCGACCGCGCGCAACATGGCGCGGGCTGCGGCTTTTTGAATACCGTCAGTGACGTCGCGGCTGCGAGGTTTGATATCGATGGGGGTTCCGTCTGAGTTCATTGACATGACTCAACCGTAATGGCTGGACTATGACTTCTTTGAAGTCTGTAGAAACAGCCACCCCACTGGCAACAAATATGCGAAATACGCAATCAGGCGAATGTTCTCGTATGCGTAGTGCCATCCGAAGAAGCCCTTCATGAAGTCATAGAAAGTGCCTTCAGCCCAGATTCCTGACTTGATGTTCCAAGCAGACGACACGAGCCAGCCGTCTTCAAAACCGAAGAGCTCTCTGTACTCATGGAAGAACTTGCCGAATAGGCCTGCTGCAAACAAGAGGAGCAAGAAGCCTGTTACTCGGAAGAACAGTGCAAGATTCAATTTGTTACCGCCGGCATAGACAAGTCGGCCCAAGATTGCAGCAACAACCAAGCCAAGTAGTCCACCGATGACAACGCTTGTTCCGCTGGCTGATGAGGTTTCAGCTGACAACAAGAACAACACAGTTTCAAAACCTTCACGCAAAACAGCAATAAAAGCAATAACCATTAATGCTCGTGTTGATGTCGCAGCATCAACTTGGCCGCGCAAGTGGGCACCTAAATTTCGCGCATTCTTTCCCATCCAAAAAATCATCCAGGTAAGAACAGATGCTGCAACGATGGCAATTGTCCCTTCAATGAACTGCTCCGACTTCCCTTCGAAATCACCAACAAAAATGTTGAATGCGATTCCGCTGATCACACACAACACCGCTGCAAGTGCAGACCCACGCCACACGGCCGGGATGTCTTCCTTACGTCCGCACTTGACGAGGTACGAAATAATGATTGCCAACACCAGCGAGACCTCGAGGCCTTCGCGCAGTGTGATCAGAAAGCTTGCGCCCATGGAAACTCCTATGTAGTTAGGTATGCCTAATGTTAGGGATGCCTATTACGGAAAGCAACTCCCCGTAAGGATTTCCTGTCAGCCTACTTGCGGTCTTGTGAAGAGGTGAACCCAAACAGGTTGCTGGCTACTTTGCGCATCTGGATCTCTTCAGAGCCTTCTGTAATGCGGTACCGGCGGTGGTGGCGATAAATGTGCTCGAACGGCATATGGCGGCTGTAGCCGACTCCCCCGCAGGTCTGCATGGCCCGGTCGGCTGCGTCGCAGGCAAGTCGGTTCGCGCGGTAGTTACACATGGCAACAAGGTGCGTGACTTCCATGTGGTGTTTCTGGTCGAGCATGGTTGCTGTGTAGCGAATGAGTTGACGCAACATGGAAGCTTCGGTATGCAATTCAACAAGTGGAAATTGAATGCCTTGGTTCACGCTGAGTTTCTTGCCCCACGTAATGCGTTCATTCGAATAGCGCACTGCTTCGTTGATGCAATATTGCGCAGCACCAAGTGATGATGCAGCTTGACGAATTCTGTTTTCGTGCACGAAGTGTTGTGCAAGTTCAAGACCCATTTCTGCTGGTCCGAACAATGCTTCTGGGCCAACGCGGACATCAGTAAGGCTGACTTCTGCGTGATCTGTTGGCATGTTGAATGTCCACCAGAAGAATTCAACTTTGAAACCTGGTGCATCGGTTGGTACCAAGAATGCGCTGATTCCCTTTGGGTCGCCCGGCTTTCCGCTGGTGCGCGCAAAAATGATGTCGTGTGTTGCGTGGTGAAGACCACTGTTCCAACGCTTCATTCCACTGATCACCCATTCATCACCATCGCGATATGCAGTGGTTTCAAGGTATGTGGCATCACTGCCGTGGTTTGGTTCTGTTAAACCGAA
>CAIZMV010000385.1 GCA_903934195.1 uncultured Acidimicrobiaceae bacterium
CAAGAGTCACCCTTGCGAGTTCTGAGAATCTGGGTGCCAAATAGCTGATCTGGTGCAACAATGCAGGCGTGACAATCACGCCGAACTCATTCTATATTTCAACTCGTGACGGCATTTCCCTGCGCATGTTGCAATGGTCGTCGGTTGACGAGTCCCCCGGCATTCCCATCCTCCTTATTCACGGTCTTGCCTCCAATGCCCGCCTATGGGATGGGCCGGCTCGACGCCTTGTCGAACTTGGTCATGCAGTCACAGCTATTGACCTTCGCGGACATGGCCTTAGTGACAAACCCGACACCGGATACGACATGGCAAACATTGCAAACGATGTACTAGATGTGGTCAATGCGCTCGCTGCTCGTCAACGCAATTGGGTACGACCTCTTGTCCTTGGGCAATCGTGGGGTGGAAACATCGTGGTGGAATATGCACATCGATACGGCGACACAATTCGTGGCATTGTCGCCGTCGACGGCGGCACCATTGAATTGTCGGAAGCATTCCCCGAATGGGAACTGTGCAAGGTGACGATGGCGCCTCCAGCAATTGCCGGTATGCAATACGACAAACTTCGTTCATACATTCGCGCCGCTCATCTTGATTGGAGCGAGGAAGCAATTGATGGCCAAATGCACAACATGGAGCGTATGTCAGACAACACAATTCGCCCACACCTCACTTCTGATCGGCACATTGATGTATTGCACGGTTTATGGATGCACAAGCCTTCAACATTGTGGGCTGACATCAAGGTCCCGGTCATGTTTACGCCTGCATCTCGCACAGACAACCACCACACAAAAATGAAACGTGCGCAAATTCAGAATGCTCTCGACAACCTTGCACATGGCCGAGTGGAGTGGTTCACACCTGCAGATCATGATTTACATGCACAATTTCCATTGCAATTTGCAGGCGTAGTTGACGACGCCATTACTTCAGGATTCTTCTCATGAGCCTTCCGCGCATCCTTGCAATCATGGGCTCTGGCGAAACAGCGCCCACCATGGTCACCACGCATCGTCGTCTCACATCTTTGCTGCCGTCGCCAGTTAAAGCAGTCGTGCTTGACACTCCGTACGGGTTTCAGGAAAATGCACCCGAACTTGCAACAAAAGCCGTTGAGTATTTCAAAACATCTATCAATGTTGATCTTGTAGTTGCTGGCTTAGTTCGCTTGCATGACACACATATTGCAGCGGACCCCGTTGCAATCGAACGCGGGCTTCGCGCACTTTCTGACGCTGATTACATTTTTGCTGGTCCTGGTTCACCTACATATGCATTGCGTCAATGGTCTGGCTCTTCTTTCGCCCGAATCATGATTGACAAACTCAACAACGGCGGAATTGTTACGTTTGCGTCAGCTGCTGCACTTACTCTCGGCAAAGCAACCGTGCCGGTGTACGAGGTGTACAAAGTAGGACAAGACGTTCAGGCCCTTGACGGCTTGGACATTCTCGCTGCTATTGGAATCAACGCTGCTGTTATTCCTCATTACGACAACACAGAAGGCGCGAATCACGACACGCGTTTTTGTTATCTCGGCGAGGCTCGTTTGCAAATGTTTGAATCACTGCTCGACCCTGACACGTACGTTCTCGGAGTTGATGAACACACTGGGTTGGTAATAGACCTTGACGCAGCGACAGCCAGTGTTGTGGGCAATAGCAATGTCACCATACGCTTGCGTACTGAATCATTCGTGTACCCAACTGGTTCAGTTATTCCGTTGTCACTTTTGCAGTCTCCCTACTCGTTGTTAACCAATTCAGGTGAAGCTTCCACCAGTCATCCCGTACCAGCAGCACCGGGTGCACCAAACGCAGTTGCTCCGCAGGCAATTTCACTTGATGCTGCACTTGCAGAATCAACCCAACAATTTGACCAGGCAATGAAAGATCGTGATGCACTTGCCGCCGTGAGAGCAGTTCTGGCTCTTGAACAAGCGATGCAGGACTGGTCAATCGATACTTTGCAAAGTGACGTGCTCGTGAGATCGCGCAGTGCTCTTCGGTCAATGATTAGTCAATTGGGTGACGCTGCCATTGGCGGTGTCCGTGATCCGCGAGAAGTAGTTGCTCCATTCGTTGAAGCAATGTTGTCGGTGCGGGCCACCGTCCGAGCCGAAAAACGTTTTGACCTATCTGATGTGATCCGTGACGTATTTGCATCACTCAATATTGAAGTACGTGACACACCAACTGGCGCCGAATGGTCTCTACCTACTGAATAAAATCAGATGTGGTGTAAACCAGAGATTCTCGTTCGTCCACGAATTCCGGTGACCGCGTACACCACGATGAACATCAATGTGCCAGACAGAATAATGGTCGCGCTTGCTGATGTATCAAGGAAGTACGACAGGTACATGCCGACGAACGCCGATACTCCCCCGATAATTGGCGAAATCCACAACATGCGAGCAAATGAGTTTGTCAACATTCGGGCAATGGACGCAGGGATAACCAATAGCGCAGAGATGAGAAGAGTCCCGATTACTCGCATAGTCACAAGGATTGTGAGCGACAAGAGACCCATAAGCAAGGCTTCAATCCATGCCACGCGAACTCCTGAAACCTGAGCAACTTCTGGATCGAATGTGGCAAACAGGAATGCGCGATACAGCGCAACAATAATGACAACGCTAAGAATCGCCACTGCTGATACAGCAACAATGTCAATCGTTTTAACACCCAAGACGCTTCCGAACAGAACTGCTTCAATGCTCTTCTTGGCCTGGCCGTAACGATTCAACAAGGCAAGACCCAACGCAAACGAAGCAGTTGTGACTACTCCGATTGCTGCATCAGCCCCGATCAAGCGACGACGTGCGATTCGGCCAATGATGACACCCGATGCGACTCCCCATACACCGGCACCGACGAAGTAGTTGATATTCATTACCGCTGATGCCGCTGCCCCGCCAAAGACTGCGTGCGAAAGTCCGTGTCCGATGTAGCTCATGCCACGCAACACAACAAACACACCAAGAAGACCGCACAACGCGCCGGCAATGGTGGCAACGATGATTCCGTTGTTAAAGAACTGGTATCGAAATGGGGTCGTTATCCCAGCGATTACATGAATCATGATTTAGGCCAACCGAGACATTCGTTCAGCGATGTCTGCACCAACACCATCAACTACAACAGGCATTCCACCATGCACCAGAACTTCCATCGGCGCACCGAAGGTTTGTTCCAGTATTTCTGGGGTCAACACGTCGACGGGTGATCCATCAGCGATGATCTCGGAATTCAAGCACACCAAACGAGGCAAATGCGCAGCTAGTCCATTCAGATCATGCGTTGAGAGAATGATTGATACCCCTTCGTCGTGAAGGTCAGCAAGCAGATGCAGCACCTCATGACGAGTTCGAACATCAACGCCAGACGTTGGCTCGTCAAGAACCAAAAACTCTGGGCGGTGAAACAATGCTCGGGCCACAAAAACTCTCTGTTGTTGCCCGCCAGACAATTCACGAATGTGCCTATTCTCTAGACCTCCGAGGCCTAGACGCTCCAAAACCAACAGCGCATCGGCACGCTCGTCTTTTGTTACCCGAGGAAGGCGGCCTGTTGAAGACCTAGTCATTACAACCACTTCAAGAACGGTTACAGGAAAATTCCAATCAACCGATTCAACCTGTGGCACATACCCCATGCGTAAATGGGGCTTTTTCGTTATATGACCTTCGACAGGAGTGATTGATCCGAGAATCGCCTTCAACAAAGTTGTTTTACCCGAGCCAGAAGGCCCAACTATGCCTACGAAGTCACCCTTACGAATTGTGAGATCGATGTTTTTGATTGCAACCGTTGAGTTGTACGCGCATGTCATATGCGCACATTCAACAAGTACTTCACCTATCACTGCAGATAGGTCGCCTTGTCTGAAATCTTTGCGTCAATGGAAACAGCCTTCACCGCAGATGCATCACCGCCTAGCGCCTCAACAATCGTGATGTAATTGAACTTCATCAGCCCAGCCCACGAATGTTCTGCATCTCCTGGCTCTCCTGGCAAGTCATCGTCGCGCAATACATCGATGTAGCGAACGCCGGTCTCTTTACCAATTTGCTCAAGCACTGGGGACGGAAACACTTCACTTCCGAAGATGGCCTTGACCTTCTTTGACTTCACTTGGTCAATTAGGGCCGCGATATCTTTCGGTGACGGCTCTTCAAATGATTGTGGCTGAATTGCACCAATCACTTCATATTCAAAGTGACGCGCAAAATATGCATACGCATCGTGGTACGTCAGCAAGTTTCTTTCGTTCTTAGGAATCGTTGCCGTAGCCACTTTCATTGCATCGTCAAGATTCATCACGAGCCGCGAAACGAGTACGTAGTTCGCGTCGTATTTGTCAGTATTTGTTGGGTCTGCATTCACAAGAACATTGCGAATGGTTGACAAATATGGCAAAACGTTTGGAGGGTTTGTCCACAAATGCGGGTTCGGCTTGCCACCGTCTTTCGGGAAAGAAAAATCGTACATCCAATCACTTTCAGCAAGAGATGAAGTTCCTAATTCACAAATGACGGCTTTAGGTGCATTGGCTTTAGCCAACTCTAAAGTCGGGTCTTCAAGCATCATTCCATTCACAAAAATGATGTCGGCAGTCTCCAACGTTGCTACCGCACTTGGTGGAGGTTCAAAGGTGTGCGAGTTGGTTCCTTCAGGAACAATGCCCTGCACGATTGGCCCGATGTCACCCGCAATCAGTCCGACCAGATTTGTGATGGGAGCAACGGTGGAAACAACGCGCACTGGACGACCACTAACTGCTGTGCCCGCCATGCAATCAGCGCCAGCCTCTTGCAGTTTTGCTTCAGAGACAGCAGGGTCACTGATGTTTTCTTGGCTGAGATCATCTTTCGGTTGCTCTACCGAGTTATTAGTCGAGCAACTAACCAGTGAAAGGCACGAAATAACTAGAGCGGCAGTAAGGATTTTTCTATGCATTCGTTCAGGTTACTTGTGGCCGAACCCAGTTCACATGGCATCTAGCGAGGTGTGACCCTTATCTGGAACGACTTCACAGCCCGAGCAAAGATATTGGCCTCCACGTCGGGTTCGCTTACGACGCACAGGTCAGTGGCGCGACCAGATAGCTCGCGAAAAACGGTTGTCAGAACAAGCCGGGCGAGGTTTGCCCCGATGCACAGGTGCGTTCCAAATCCGAATGAAAGATGAGGGTTTGGATTCCTGTGAATATCAAACTGAAATGGATTTTCAAAGACCGCTTCATCACGATTGGCCGATGGGTACAACATGATGATTCGGTCACCTGCTGCGATTGGCTGACCGCCAACAACATCGTCAGTTAACGCCATCCGAAAGAAGTTATTCAGCGGCGTCACCCAACGCAGCACTTCTTCCACCGCAGAGTTTATTAGTTCTGGTTTTGCGGCCATTTCTTCCCACTGCTCAGGATGATCGACAAATGCTCGCAGACCATGACTGATTGCGGTTCGTGTTGTTTCAGCACCACCAGCGATGAATAGACCCACTTCATGGAAAATTGCTTCGGGTGGCAATTTTTGACCATCAATTTCTGCATTGACCCAAATCGACATGAAGTCATTACGAGGACACGCGGTGACTTCTTGCATGATGGGCGTCATCGCGCCAAGAAATTCACGGTTTGCATCAATGAATTCATTCATGATGACAGGATCGCGATCGCGCATGTCAGTGCGCATTAATCGCTCACTCCAAGACTTAACCTCGGGCCACATTTCTTCTGGGAACCCAAGCAAGCGTGCAGTCATGCGGGCAGGCAATTGCCCCGCTATTAGTTCAACAACATCAAACTCACCTTGCGTTACTGCTTCTGCAACCAATTCTGCAACTAGCGCTTCTACTTCTGCAGTGCGCGTTGCAACACCTGCATGAGTTAGTTGAGGTTGCACCAACATGCGTTGTTGCCGATGTCGCGGATCATCCTGAGCAATCATGTTGCTTTCCCCCGGCGAAAGCACTGCGCGATACACGCCCTCAGAAGAGAACACAGATGACCGTCGTTCAACGTCCATGACATCTGCATGTCGTGTGATGCCCCACAACTTGTTTTTCTCGTCTCGATACACGGGTTCGTTTGCGCGCATCCATGCCCACACATCATGCGGATTCGATTGGTACAAGGCTGGATCCAGCAGATCGATTGTCATTCGTTCAGTTGATTGGCTCATGTCATGTCATTTCTGTGAAGCGGATTGTGACCAGGATTGTCCGGTCTGTGGATTTGGTTCAGATGGAAGTTTTAACACGCGTTCGCCCAGAATATTTCGCTGCACTTCTCCTGTGCCCCCGCCAATAGTCAGCGCCTTAGAAAACATGTAGCCGCTGTACCAACTTTTCGACGTGATCGACTTGCCGCTAACCGCATCGTCCTGACCGATGACCATTGCATTTGCCCCAGTGATATCACGGGCCACTTCCATCACGGTTTGGCCATGTTCGTCGGCCATGATCTTGCGAATACTGGCTTCTGGACCAGGCTGTGTACCTCGAAGACGTGCCGTCAAGGTTCGCATCCGAATGATTTCCAAGATCGTGTGTTCGATATAGATGTCAACAAGTCGATGACGCATTGTCTGATTCGTGATACCCAATTTCTTTGCTTCAGCAATTACATCAAGTGCCGTAGGGCCATTACCCCACAAGACTCCACCAGTTGACAACGACACGCGTTCATTTCCCAACGTAACTTTTGCCAACCGCCACCCATCATTGACATCACCAACAACATTGGCGTTAGGAATACGCACATCGGTGAAGAAAACCTCATTAAAACTTTCCGCACCGGCGATGTTCTTGATTGTCCGAATCTCAATTCCTGGCAAGTCCATCGGACAGATGAAGTACGAGATGCCTTTATGTTTCGGCGCATCAGGATCAGTTCGTGCAATCAGAATTCCGAACTTTGAGTAGTGAGCACCTGTTGTCCACACCTTTTGTCCATTAACAACCCATTCGTCACCATCACGTACGGCACGCGTACTGAGACTTGCCAGGTCGCTTCCTGCACCCGGTTCTGAAAACAACTGACACCAAATTTCTTCAGCAGTGAGCGCAGGCATGACATAACGATCTTTCTGTTCCTGTGTGCCAGCAAAGATGATGGTGGGAGCAGCCCAACCAATTCCAATTTGGTTTGATGGTCGCGACACACCAGCGCGCGCCAATTCATCATCGATTATCAACTGATGAATAGGGTCCGCGCCGAGTCCCCATGGCTCTGGCCAATGCGGAGCCACATACCCAGATTCGGCAAGCTGAACATTCGTGGGGTTCGGATGCGTTGCGAGCCAATCACGAATGAAACTCCGGCGCGGATCATCGTTTCCCGGGAGCAATTCATCCATGCGTTCACAGTAGGCGCACAGCAATTCCGAATGGTCAGCCAGAGTTTTTGGAATGCTCAAATCGGAGTCTTTACGGGCGCCCGACTACGGTTGTTGGAATGAACAAATTGGGATATGACGGAAAAGTTGCAGTAATCACAGGAGCCGGTGGTGGCCTCGGCCGCCAGCACGCACTCTTGCTTGCCTCACGCGGAGCACTCATCGTGGTCAACGACCTCGGCGGTGCTGTTGATGGCGGAGGCTCTGATGCCAGCGCGGCACAAAAGGTTGTCGATGAGATTCGTGCAGCTGGTGGAGAAGCAGTAGCAAACCACGACAGCGTGTCAACCCCTGAAGGTGGCGAGTCCATCATCAAGACCGCCATTGATGCATACGGTCGTGTCGACATTGTGATCAACAACGCAGGAATCTTGCGTGACAAGACTTTCCACAACATGACATCTGAATTTGTAGATCCTGTAATTGATGTTCACTTGAAGGGTGCATTCAACGTGACCCGCCCAGCATGGATTCACATGCGCGAACAGGGTTACGGACGCGTTATCTCAACTTCATCAGCAGCAGGAATTTTCGGCAACTTCGGCCAAGCAAACTACGGTGCAGCGAAAATGGGCCTTGTTGGGTTCACTCGCGTACTCGCAGCAGAAGGCGCTAAGTACAACATCAAATCAAACGTCATTGCACCTCTTGCATTAACACGTATGACAGAAAACTTGATGGGTGCAATTGGCGACAAGCTTGATCCAGCACTAGTCACACCAATCGTTGCGTGGCTTGCTCACGAAGACTGTGACGTCTCCGGCGAGATCTACTCGGTCGGTGGCGGACGAGTTGCACGCGTGTTTATTGGTGAGACTCAAGGCTTCTTCAAGCCTGGTCTGACACTTGAAGACGTACGCGACAACTGGACACAGATTCGCGACACTGATGGTTATCAAATTCCTGCAAACCTTCCTGAAGAAACTGGCATGTTCTTTAATGCCATGAAAGACGCGTGACCGCAGAATCAGTCGACACGTTCCGTGCTCGCGCAGCGGCATGGCTGACACAAAATCGTCAGCATGCCCCGCGTGACTACGGAGCTATTTGCCCTCCTGACCTTGTAACCGAGGCCAAGAAATGGCAACGACTGATTTTTGATTCCGGTTTCGCCGGAATTCATTGGCCAACAGAACACGGCGGTCAAGGGCTTTCTCCGGCTCACCACGGCGCGTGGGTAGAAGAGTGCGCAAAGGTTGGCGTGCCACCTGTGTTGAACATGGTCGGTCTTGTCCTTGCTGGTGGTGCAGTAATGACCTTTGGTACTGAAGAACTAAAGCAACAACACCTTCGCTCAACGCTCAATGCCGACAACGTGTGGTGTCAATTGTTTTCTGAACCAGGCGCAGGCAGTGACCTTGGCTCACTGGCAACTCGCGCCGACAGAGATGGTGATCGATTCATAATCAATGGCCAAAAAGTGTGGTGTAGCGGTGGTCGGTGCAGCAACTGGGGAATTCTCATGGCACGCACAGATTTTGAAGCAAAGAAACACGAAGGTATTTCGTTCTTTCTTATTCCGATGGACTTGCCAGGTATCGAAGTACGTCCACTGAAACAGATGACTGGTGAATCCGAATTCGACGAAGTGTTCTTTACGGACGTTGAACTGCCCGCTGAATATCTCATCGGTCCATTACACGGCGGATGGGGCGTCGGCATGGCGGTTCTGACGAGCGAACGCGGACACATTGGTGCAAGCATCATTGGCCTCGAACGTCGTCTTGAATCAATGGCAAATCTCGGCAAGGGTCGCGAACTTTCCCCTACACAACGTCAACAACTTGCTACCCTGATTTCAACAGGCACTGCGTACAAATCAGTTGCACAAACTCAAGGTCCCGTCGCTTCCACTGCTTCATCGTTGATGAAGCTAGGGATAACAGAGATGGGCTTCAAAGTTTCAATGTTGCGCGGAGAGATTGCAGGTGCCGATGCAATGCTTGAAGGCCCCGATTCGCTCGGCATGATGTCTGCTCCGGGCGGAGGAATTGCCGGAGGCACTAGCCAAGTACAACGCAACATCATTGGCGAACGTTTGCTCGGTTTGCCTCGGGAACCAAAATGACACAGAACATTGCATGTAACGACGCCAGCCTAATTACGTCTGTAGATGGCGTCACTATTGCGATGCATGATTTCGGCGGAACTGGCTCCCCCGTCTTGTTGTCTCATGCCACGGGTTTCCATGCACATTGCTGGGAACCTGTCGCACTTGCATTGAATTCGCAACATCATGTAGTTGGTCTTGATCACCGCGGTTATGGCGATGCTGAAACTGTTGATCCGACAACAATGACATGGGATCAATATGGACTTGATGCACTTGCTGCAGCACGTCATTTGTATGCGCAACACAATGAACCAATCGTTGGTATTGGTCATTCAATGGGTGGCGCAAGCTTGCTAATGGCAGCCCATGCCGAACCACACCTGTTCAAAGCACTCTTTGTCTTTGAACCAATCGTCTTTCCCCCACCAGACCCAGATGCTGGTGAGCGCCCTGGTAGCCCACTTCCCGCTGGTGCACGAAAACGGCGTAGTCGTTTCCCATCTTTTGAAGCTGCGATTGAAAACTTTGCGGCAAAGCCACCGATGGCAGCGTTCAATGCTGTTGCTCGCGAGGCATATGTTCGTCACGGTTTCAAACCAACTGCAGATGGAGACATTGAATTGAAATGTCTTCCAGAGCACGAAGCACGCACATACGAAACTGGCGGGTCAAGTGGTGCATGGGATTCTCTTCCCTCCATTACAACTTCTGTGTGGGTTTTGTCGGGCGCCATCGCGCCATTTCAACCATCAACTTTTGCCATCACGGTTGCAGAGAGAATTCCAGCAAGTACATATGTGCGTTGGGATGAAGTCGGTCATTTCGGGCCGCTTGAAAAACCAGAACTGATCTCTCAATACGTCACCACTGTTCTTGCCACCTTGTCATGAGTTTTGACACTGCCGGAGACCGCATTCTCGAACCACTTCGTGTGAACCCAATCACGAAAACTGTGTTTGGAATTGCAAGCACAGTTGGTGACTTCAGCATTGTGTGGCATGTCACCGGTCTGCTGTACGGCATCGGTTCAATGCAGCGATTTCACCAAGCCATCGCTCTCTCTGTTGCACTAGGTGCAGAGAGCATCATTGTTAACCAAGGTGTGAAGAGAATCTTTCGCCGTGAACGCCCCACCGTGTCTGGTGATGATCGCTTCGATGTGCGCACACCGAGCACCTCTAGCTTCCCAAGCGGTCATGCGTCATCAGCCACCTTTGCCGCAATCATCCTTATCTCTATGACCGGATTCCCACTTGCAATTCTGTGGGTCGTTATGGCCGGCGTTGTCGCGCTCAGCCGAGTAGTGGTCCGCATTCATCACCTCTCAGACATTGTTGGTGGCGTGATAACTGGGGCAGTTCTGGGGGCTATTGCGGTCCCAATCATTTCGTCGATTATTGGCTAGTAGGTTGGCTCTATGAGCGACAAACGGATGAGCGATACAGAGTCACTGATGTGGCGACTTGAAAAAGACCCCTATCTCGCATCAACGTTCGCCAACATCACCATTCTCGACCGCCCGCCAAATATGGATGCGTTATACGCCCGTATGGAACGCACGTCAATTCTTTTCCCTCGCCTACGTCGTCGCGTTCTTCCTGCGCCAGGGAACCTTGGGAACCCCACTTGGGTTGATGACCCGTCGTTTGATATTCGCTATCACGTTCGCAACATTTCATTGCCAGAACCTGGCGACATGCGCCAACTTCTCGATCTCACTACGTTGCTCGTTGCCGACCCGTTTGACCGGTCACGCCCACTGTGGCACTTCATCATTGTCAATGGCTTACGTGGTGGCCGCAGTGCTCTCGTTCAAAAACTGCATCACACCGTGACAGACGGGCAAGGCGGAGTCGAACTGTCAATGCAGTATCTCGACTTGCAACGCGACCCACCACCATTGCCACCAATTGACCCAGAACTTGTTAATTCCGCCCACACCGCTACAGAACCAGACGCAACGGAAGCACTGCGTGGAGCCATGACAGATTCATTGCGGTTACCAATAGCTCTCTTACGTCAAGTGAGAGACGTGTTATCTGATCCATCGCTGATTGGAAGCATCGGCTCCTCTACATCTACAACAGTGAAGAGCCTTATTGCTCAGCTAAACGAAGTTGATGCATCTCGTTCACCGCTATGGATATCACGTTCTCTTCGTCGTCGACTAGAAACCACACGCGTCTCGTACTACG
This sequence comes from uncultured Acidimicrobiaceae bacterium, assembly GCA_903934195.1. Lineage (GTDB taxonomy): Bacteria > Actinomycetota > Acidimicrobiia > Acidimicrobiales > Ilumatobacteraceae > UBA2093. The sequence goes on from CAIZMV010000385.1 coordinate 11,663, forward strand.
ACATGCGCGGTGCGGCAAAAGCACTTGGCGGAACATTGAATACTTCGTTCGTCACTGCCGTGGCACATGCCGCCGGAAAATACCATCGCGAATTGGGTGCACCAGTTGAATCATTGCGTGCATCAATGGCAATCAGTACTCGAAATGAAAACAGCGGAAGCAATGCATTCACACTTGCGCGAATGCTGGTACCTACTGCAGACATGCCAATAGAGGAACGATTCTCTGCAATCAACGAGATTCTTGTTGCTGCACGGACTGGTGCCGAATCCTCTGCGCTTGAAGCATTGGCCACCGTTTCTGGCGTAGTACCGACATCAATTGTTACTCGTCTTGCCCGTTCACAAGCTGAAACAGTCGATTTTGCGACGTCAAACGTGCGCAGTGCCGGAGTTCCCTTGTTTATGGCTGGCTCTCAACTGATGGAAAACTACCCAGTCGGTCCTCTAGGCGGAGTTGCATTCAATGTGACGATGATGTCGTACTTGGGAAGTCTTGATTGCGGAATCAATATTGACGAGGCGGCAGTAGAAAGCCCATCATTGTTGCGTGACTCACTGTCACAAGCATTTACAGAATTATCTGCGTTCGCACCTACGCGCGAAGATACTTCTTCGGCCTCAAAGGCTGAAGAAGGCGCTACTAAACAGCAGCGACGGTGGTGGCGACGCTCGCGGTGAGCAAGCCACGAAGGTCGAGCAACAAGTCGCCCACTTCAACAGCTGACACCAATTCACGGCGCAACATTTCGGCGAGTGCTTTGTCGATGACGGCAAGCGCCTCTGTTATCACTGTGTCGTGAGTATCGATCATGTGGTGCTCCTCTCGGTATCGAACGGATTGCCCGATTTCTCGGTTCCGCCCGATACACACATCGTACAGATGGCATGACCCAACAGGTGTGCACTTCGACACCTCTGGTGCATTTCTTGCGTGACTGGTGCCATAAGGTCTGAATTATGAATTTTGAGGGCAAGACCACCGTAGTAACAGGCGCAGCAAACGGAATCGGAGCCGCTCTGGCACGCCGGTTCCATGCAGCAGGCGCTCGTGTAGTAGTCGCTGATCGCGATGCAAAAAATCTGGAGACAATTGAGAAGGAACTCAATTCCATCCGACCAGACAGTGCATTTGCAGTTGTTGCCGACATCGGAACTGAAGCCGGCAACGTTGCGCTTATTGATGCAGCTCGCGCAAAGTTCGGTTTTATTGATTTGTTCTATGCCAACGCTGGTGTCGGAATGGGCACAGATCTTGAATCAACAGATGAAGAAACGTGGAATACCGCGATGAACATCAACCTGCATTCACACAGGTGGGCTGCAAAGCACCTCATCGGCGAATGGCTCGCTGCTGGCGAAGGATATTTCTGCAGCACCGCTTCTGCTGCAGGATTGTTGTCGCAGATTGGTAGTGGCCCATACAGCGTTACAAAACATGGCGCGGTTGCTTTTGCTGAATGGCTATCAATCACATACGGCGACCGTGGCGTACGTGTAACAACACTGTGCCCCCAGGGCGTGAACACCAACATGCTGAATCCGCCAGACGCTGTACCAGGGATCGGAAACACTGACGGCGGAAGCGCTGTCAAGGCTTCAGGAGTCGTGCTCGAGCCAGCAGAGGTAGCAGACATTGTCTATAACACCATCGTTGCTGAGAAATTCCTTGTGATGCCGCACCCTGAAGTGCATACATACGAAAAGCGCAAAGTAGACGACCGTGACCGCTGGTTGTCTGGCATGCGACGCCTGCAAGCACGCGTTGCGGGCGGCTGATAATTCGGCCTATCTGTTGTTCTAAGGTACGGCTATGGCAGTACGACTAGACCCAGCAGACGAATACATGCATGAACTCGGCCCAGAGTCGAACTTCAACGAAAGCATGTACATAAATTGTTTCGACCCAACAACTCAAGTGGGCGGATGGTTCCGCATGGGCAACCGTGCGAACGAGGGATACGCAGAAATGACCATCTGCATCTACTTGCCGAATGGTCGGGTCGGTTTCATGTTCAAGCGTCCAAACATTGAGAACAACGACGCACTTGATGCTGGCGGTCTTACATGGACCATGGTCAAGCCATTTGAAGAACTACGTATTGACTATGTCGGCAAAGTTGTTGTGCTTGATAACCCACATGACATGGCAGACCCGAAGAAAGCATTTGCTAACAACCCGTTTGCAGAGTGCGAAGCACACATCACGTTCACCGGTCAGGGAAAGCCAAGCATGTTTGGCGGCGAGCCAGATGTGCCACACGAAGCTCCAGGCGAAGAGTTTGCAAAAGGCCACTACGAACAACTTGTTACAGCAACAGGTTCCATTCGCGTTGGTGATGAAGAATTCGCAATCAATGGTTTCGGATTACGCGACCATTCATGGGGTCCACGTTTCTGGCAAGCACCGTGGTACTACCGCTGGCTCACTGCAAACTTCGGAGAAAACCTTGGCTTCATGGCAAGCCGTGTTGCCAAAAGAGACTCTGCGGGTTCACGCGGCGGGTTTGTGTGGGAC
>CAIZMV010000386.1 GCA_903934195.1 uncultured Acidimicrobiaceae bacterium
ATCCGGCGTCACCATGTGGATGCACTTCCACGGACAGATATCTACGCAACCTTCACACATGATGCATTCACTTTGATCAATATGAATGAACTGCTTTGGTTTGACGGCCTTGCCTAGGTAGTCAGCGTCCACCTCAACGAGTTGATACTCAGTTGACCACTCGGGCATTGGTGGGTTTGCGTCTGTACGTGCCATTTGGCTTAGCCCCTCTTGACCAATGGACGACCGTAGGTTGACACTTCGATTTCTTTCGCGCCGCGTTCTCCGCGCTTTTGCCACCAAACAAACAAGAAAATCATGAGAGCGATGAAATACACATGAATAACAACCGCCAAGATGTCGCGCACTGCTTCATAACTGACGGTCATCGGGAAATTACCGCCGAAAGCTTTTGGCTTCAAGATGTCAAAAGGCCCAAGCAGCAGTTTGTCTTTACGCCAACCAAGGTCTTTGTCTGCGTGGTCAAGGAACTGGTGAGGCACCACGCCAAATGCAAGAAACAGAACGAAAAATGTATAGACAGAGCCAATCATGGCTTCACCCCATGTTGTGTCTGTTCCAACAGGGCGCCGTTTGCCGAATGGAATCACAATAAGAGCCATCGCAGTTGTGATGACAAGAGAAAACAAAAAAGCCTGGTTGACTCCTGGCCATCTGAGTATGTCAATCGAGATCATGACCGATTCTTCTACATCGAACCTAGTGACGGTTGGGTCATGGGGCTAGTTCCGAAGTACTTAAAAGACTAGTCATCACCGAGGCAGAAGTCCCATTTTCTGAATGTGACGAATTCCCATGATTTTCGGCCGATTCTTTGCCTAGAGGTTGTGCCATTGTGCAATTTTTATTGGGGCTTTCGATCGAGTTCCCGGAACAAACTTCCCGCCACTTGGCAGATGATTACTCGCACGAGGGGATGTTTGTCTATCGTGGAGGGGTCAGGCATTGCATCTGAGGGCACCCCGCCTTCTTAGAGGCCTGACAGGTCTCCCCGAGAGGTAAGCGCAGTGACCGAGATTCCCGAGCACCTACTGAATCGCTCTAAAGCACGACGTTCAGAAGCGTCTGGCGAAAGCACTAGCGACAGCACACCAGCAGTCGCTACTCCTGCAGCGTCTGCTGCACCAGCGAAGGCAAAAGAAGCTCCGGCTCCAAAAGTTGTTGCTCAAGACCCTGCCTACGTTGTTGCTGCAAAGACACGCAAAAAGATTCCGTTCTGGGCAATGACGACTTTGGCACTTCTCCCCGCTTGGGCAATGTTGTATCTCATTGCGCTGAAGCCAGCTGAAAAAGTAGAAGCCGGCCCAATGTCAATTGGTGCAGCTACCTATGGTTCATGTGCAGGCTGTCACGGCGCAGACGGTGCTGGTGGAGCAGGTCGCGTTTTGTATCAAGGTGAAGTCTTGAAGACATTCCCTCATATCGAAGACATGTTGAACTTTGTTTACACCGGAAGTCAGAAGTACGTCGCTGCTGACCTCAAGCTCTACGGCAATCCGAAGCGTGAAGGTGGTGCACATGCGCCGTTGTCATACAACGGAAACCCAATGCCAATGCAAGGCGAAAAAGCTGGTGGTGCACTTACAGAAGCTGAAATTCTCTCAGTTGTTTGCCATGTTCGTTACTCAACTTCTGGCGCAGACCCTGCGAGCGAAGAGTGGATGTCGGAGTATGAGACATGGTGTTCACCAGACTCTGAAATTTTCAAAGCTCTCGAAGCTGGAAGTTCAACTTTCGACAGCATCGAAAAAGACTACGCAATGCTTGCAGAAAAACCAGGCGCCGTAGGCACCGAGCCTCGCGCTGCAATTAGCAAATAACTATTTGCACTTCACAGC
>CAIZMV010000387.1 GCA_903934195.1 uncultured Acidimicrobiaceae bacterium
ACAATCACGGCGTGACCGTCTGGGAATGTCCAGAGGTCAGTTCCGGCCTTCAATTCATCACGCGTAGCACCGCTACGAGCAAGGCCAGCCATATCAATTTCATTGTCGAAGTGGCCGATGTTGCACACGATTGCGTTGTGCTTCATCTTGGACATGTGTTCGGCAGTGATGATTGCTTCGTTACCTGTTGCAGTTACGAAAATATCTGCTTCAGCCAAAGCTGATTCGGTGGTATTGACTTCATAACCTTCCATCGCTGCCTGCAAGGCGTTGATGGGGTCAATTTCAGTCACGATGACGCGAGCACCTTGGCCACGAAGGCTCTGTGCACAACCCTTACCAACATCGCCGTAGCCACATACAACTGCAAGCTTTCCGGCAATCATGACGTCAGTTGCGCGGTTGATTGCGTCAATGAGTGAGTGACGGCAACCGTAGAGGTTGTCGAACTTGCTCTTTGTCACGCTGTCGTTCACGTTGATTGCAGGAAACAGAAGTTCCTTCTTGTCGAACATCTTGTACAAACGCTTAACACCAGTGGTGGTTTCTTCAGTAACGCCCTTGATAGACGCTGCCATTTGAGTCCACTTTTGAGGCTCTGTCTTCAATGTGCGCTGCAAGAGACCAAGAATCAATGCAAGTTCTGGGTTTGATGCTGATGTTGGGTCTGGCACTGCGCCAGCTTTTTCGTATTCGACACCCTTATGGATAAGAAGTGTTGCGTCGCCACCATCGTCAAGAATCATGTTCGGCAAATTGCCATCTGGCCATGTCATCATCTGCTCGGTGCACCACCAATATTCCTCGAGGGTCTCACCCTTCCAAGCAAATACAGGTACACCCTGAGGGTCTTTTTCTGTTCCGTTCGGACCTACTGCGACAGCTGCAGCTGCATGGTCTTGTGTAGAGAAAATGTTGCAACTTGCCCAACGCACTTCGGCACCAAGCTCAACAAGCGTCTCAATGAGAACTGCTGTCTGAATGGTCATGTGCAATGAACCAGAGATACGTGCGCCCTTCAATGGCTTTGATGGACCGTACTGCTTGCGCATCCAGCGAAGGCCTGGCATTTCGTGTTCAGCGAGGTGGATTTCCTTGCGACCAAATGGCGCAAGGCTGAGGTCAGCGACGCGATAATCACGACGATCGGCGAGAGAGGACATAGAGGCTCCTTAAATGAGTTACATAATGAATCGAGGCTGGGGCCAACTGGCACCGCTCTGATCAGCCCGATTACGGGTTCAGTGTATCTAAATCAGCGAGTAAAGGTGGGCTTTATGCCCTCAGCAGCGATGCGTGACTCAAGTCGCGCAAGCTCAACATCAGTCAGTTGTGTGGATTCTTCAATCAACATGACGGGGATGCTGTCAACTACTGCATATGAGCGCTTGAGGCGTGGGTTCAGCAGAATGTTCTCAGACTCAATGTAGAAAAGTGGGCCCTTGTCTTGCGGGCAAGCGAGGATTTCAAGCAGGGATTGGTCAAGAGTCATATTTTCATTCTTTCATTGTCAGACAGAAGTAACAAGTGAGAGCACTTCAACCACATGATCGTCGCATTCTGCACGGGTTGCGGCTTCTAGGTTGAGGCGCAGCAATGGTTCAGTATTTGATGGGCGAAGGTTGAACCACCAATCACCACAGTCGACAGTGAGACCGTCAACCCAATCTTGCGGATGAGCTTTGTATGCATCAGCCACTGCAGCCATAACAACCTGTGCATCAGACACGCTGGTGTTAATTTCGCCGCTTGCCTCATAACGCTCGAAAGGTTGACGCAACTGCGACAACGGCATTTTGGCGCGTGACAACTCTTGCAACATAAACATGGTGGCAATAATTCCAGAGTCTGCTCGGTAATTATCGAGGAAGTAGTAGTGAGCTGAATGCTCGCCACCAAAGACTGCGCCGGTTTCTGCCATCACTTGTTTGATATTTGAATGACCTACTTGAGTACGTACCGGCACTCCACCACTTTCGCGAATGACTTCGGGAACCGAGCGTGAACAAATGAGGTTGTGCAACACAGTGGCGCCAGGGTTATTGCGCAACACTGCTGCAGCAAGAATTGCAGTAGTTGTAGAGCCAGACAAACCTCTGCCCTTTTCATCCACTACGAACACTCTGTCTGCATCACCATCGAAAGCAAGACCGATATCAAAACCACCACTTGTTACACGTGCTTGGAGATCTCTTTGGTTTGCGGGCTGAATCGGATCAGCAGGATGATTTGGGAAACTGCCGTCGAGTTCCGGATACATCACTTCGAGCTGCATCATGGGAAGACGCTCGAAAACAACTGGAACAATTAGCCCGCCCATGCCATTGGCTGTATCCGCAACAACCTTCATTGGCACAAGAGCATTCACATCGATAAACGACACAACATGATCTGCAAATTCATCAAGCATGTTACGAGTTGACACTGTTCCACGTACTGCTACCGCGCCAGGGCCAGAGTCTGTAAGTACAGATTTTGCAGCATCACGAATTGTTGCAAGACCAGTATCAATTCCAACAGGGCGCGCACCAGACAAACAGAATTTGATTCCGTTGTACTCAGCTGGGTTGTGCGAGGCCGTAAACATGGCACCTGGGGCATCAAGCTTGCCTGCAGCAAAATAC